>CAKOVA010000036.1 GCA_934120735.1 uncultured Prevotella sp. | reverse complement strand
TAAAGGCCAATATGTTCCTACTTTTTATTAACTTTGTGGTCACAAGCAATAGGACATTTACTATAACATTTTTAAATATTCAAATTAAATTATGGCATTTTTGACAAACGAAAAATTGACCATCGTCGGCGCAGCCGGAATGATTGGTTCCAACATGGTTCAGACAGCATTGTCTATGGGTCTTACAAACAACATCTGTCTTTATGACGTATTCTCACCAGAGGGCGTGGCTGAAGAGATGCGCCAGAGCGGCTTCGATTCAGTGAACATCGTTGCGACAACAGACGTTAAAGAGGCTTTCACCGATGCCAAGTACATCATCTCTTCAGGTGGTGCTCCCCGCAAGGCAGGCATGACACGTGAGGATTTGCTCAAAGGTAACTGTGAGATTGCAGAGGGCTTGGGCAAGGACATCAAGAAGTACTGCCCTGATGTGAAGCATGTTGTGATTATCTTCAACCCGGCCGACCTCACCGGTTTGGTAACACTTCTTTATTCAGGTTTGAAACCTTCACAGGTTACAACCTTGGCAGCTCTTGACTCTACCCGCCTGCAGAGCGCACTGGCAAAGAAGTTCAACGTGATGCAAACAGAGGTGAAGGGAGCCGCTACCTATGGTGGACACGGCGAGCAGATGGCCGTTTATGGCAGTCATGTTACCATTTCAGGCAAGCCCCTGACAGAGATTATCGGCACACCCGAGTTCACCAACGAGGAGTGGGAGCAGATGAAGAAGGACGTGACCAAGGGTGGTGCCAAGATTATTGAGCTTCGCGGACGCTCTTCTTTCCAGAGTCCAGCCTACCTGTCGGTAGAGATGATTCGCTCGGTGATGGGCGGTGAGCCGTTCCGTTTCCCCGTCGGCACTTATGTAAGCAACGACAAGTACAACCATATCATGATGGCCATGAAGACAACCCTCGACAAGACGGGCGCACACTATGAGGTTCCACAGGGTACAGATGAGGAGAATGCCAAGCTGGATGCTAGCTATGAGCACCTGTGCAAGATGCGCGATGAGTTGGTAACACTGAACATCGTTCCGGCAATCTCAGAATGGTCGAGCATCAACCCAAATCTTTAAACGCTGTTGTCTGAACAGACAGACAAACGCTTATCACAGAAGGATGCAGCCCAGAAGATGCTGCATCCTTCTTTTTATTTGTATCTCTCCTGACGAACACGCACGGGAAGAAAACAGTAGGAGTGCAGGGTCTATTCGGCTTAATATTAGTACCTTTGCACTTGAAACTAAACATGATAGATGAAAATGGAATTGATAAAAGGTAAAGAGTTTGGAGGTGAACGGCCGCTCTTCGGTATTCACGACACGCGACTGGAGGATGTTACGATTACAGAGGGCGAGTCGGGAATTAAGAAATGCCACAACATAGAGGCTGACCACTGCCGCTTCATCGGCAAATATCCATGGTGGCATGTGGACCACTCGGTGATTACCAACTGCTATTTTGAGACCGGATCGCGCTCGGCGATATGGTATTCAAACGACATGGTGATGAGCGACACCATCATTGACGCACCTAAACTGTTTCGTGAAATGAACGGACTGAAGCTGGTGAACGTGCAGATTAACGATGCTGACGAGACTTTCTGGAAGGTAGATCACCTTACTTTGCGCAACGTGAAGCTGTACGACGGCACCTATCCGTTTATGTTCTGCAACCATGTGGATGTGGACGGATTGGAAAGCGACAGCAAATACGTGTTTCAATATGTGAAGGATGCCGTGATACGCAACGCGAAGATCACCACCAAGGACTCGTTCTGGGAGACCGAGAACGTCACGGTGTACGATTCGGAGCTGAACGGTGAGTTCCTCGGATGGCACTCTAAAAATCTCAAACTGGTGAATTGTCACATTACGGGCGAGCAGCCTTTGTGCTATTGTCAAGACCTCGTCCTGGAAAACTGTACGTTTGGGGCAGATTGCGACCGCATGTTTGAGGAGTCGACCCTCGTGGCCGACATCCGCGGAGCGGTGACCAACATCAAGAATCCCACATCGGGACGCATCATAGCTGACGCCATCGGCTCGGTGACCATCGACGAACATGTGCTGCAACCCAATAACTGCGAGATTATTGTACGCAACGAACCATCAAACAACAAATAAAGATGAAATACGATTTTGACGAGATTGTGAACCGCCGCGGCACCAACTCGGTGAAATGGGACGAGGCGAAAGAAGAGGGAGTGATACCCATGTGGGTGGCCGACATGGACTTCAAGGCTGCACCCTGCATCCTTGAAGCACTGAAAAAGCGTGTTGAGCATGGCGTGTTTGGGTATACCATCGTGCCTGACAGCTATTACGAGAGCATCATTTCGTGGTTTGAAAGGCGGCACCAATGGCACATCGAGCGCGACTGGATTATCTATACATCTGGGGTGGTGCCAGCCATTTCGGCCATCATCAAGGCACTAACGGAGCCTGGAGACAAGGTATTGGTGCAGACACCGGTGTACAATTGTTTCTTCTCGTCTATCCGCAACAATGGCTGCACCACCGCCGAGAATGCGCTGGTGCGCAAAGGCAACTCGTATGAAATCGACTTTGACGACTTTGAGAGACAGGCTGCGGACGAGAAAACAAAAGTGTTCTTACTCTGCAACCCTCACAATCCGGCCGGACGAGTGTGGACGCCAGAGGAGCTGAGCCGCATGAACGATATCTGTCTCAGGCATGGTGTGAAGGTAATCGCTGACGAAATTCATTGCGAACTCGTCATGCCAGGTCACGAGTTCACGCCCTTTGCCGCCGTTTCCAAAGCATGTAAGGACAATTGCATCACAACCAATTCACCCACTAAATCGTTCAATATTGCCGGATTACAGATTGCCAACATCATCACCAACAATGCAGAAGACCGACAAAAGATTGACCGCGCCATCAACATCAATGAGGTGTGCGACGTGAATCCGTTCGGTGTGATCGCCCTGCAGGCAGCCTACAACGAGGGCGAGGATTGGATTGATCAACTCAATGTCTATCTTTGGGAGAACTACCAGGCACTGAAAACATTCTTCAAGGACAACCTCCCCCAACTCGAGGTCATCGACTTGGAAGGTACATACCTTGTCTGGGTGAATGTTCGGGAAACGGGCATGACTGGCAATGAACTGACAGACAAACTGCTGAAAGAAGGGAAAGTCTTCGTGAATCGTGGCACCATGTACGGCGAAACCACAGGCGAGGATTACATTCGCATCAACATTGCCATGCCTCGCAGCCTCATGCTTGAAGGATTGAAACGCATGAAGGACGTGATAGACAAGAATATATAAGATAATGAATCATTGAGATAAAACAACAATAAAAGAAGCAAAAAGGGGAAGTTGCCAAGCAGCAACTTCCCCTTTTTGCATCATTCGTCATCAGCAATCCATGCGGATGCTTGGTTTTCTTAGAAGAAATAGGCCACACCTACACGCCAAGAGTTGGCCTGGGTCTTGTGGTTTTCTACGCTTTCCTTCACACCTTTCCATGTAATGTCACCCGTCTTACCGACACCAACATTATAGTTGGCTGTAACTTGGAAATGCGTGGCGATGGTCAAGCCAACACCAGCATTAACACTGAAGTTAGATGACTTCAATGTCCACTCAGCTGCTTGATCTTCAAAATCAGAGAGTTTCTTCACCTTATCACCAATATTGAAAGCAATCTGCGGACCTGCAAACACGAAAATATTGGCTGCACTGCCCATCCCAATACTATATTTTACGTTCACAGGAACTATCAGTTGCTGCTGTTTCAGAACGGTATTGAACTTGTTGTTGACACCTTCAACCTTAGCTTCTTGCCTGTTGTACAATGCAGACAGGTCCAAACCAAGGCCAGGAGCAGGCAAACCCATTTTTAAAGTCGGACCAATGAAGAAGCCAGCACGATTGGATGTGTTGAAAACATCTTTGTCTAACGACATCTGACTGAGGTTCATACCTCCCTTGATACCAAACTTTACTTGTGCACTAACTGGTAAAACTGTTACCATGGACAAAACCATGATAAGTGATAAAACACTTTTTTTCATTTCTTTGTGTATTTATTTAAATAAGAAAAAATAATCAATCATTTAATGACGTTGTCGCCTAACGGTTACACGTGCAGGCGAACTGCTTGACGAAGAGGAAGTACGACGGCTTCTACTACTCTTGACAGTCGTCTTCTTGCCAGCCGCTCTTCGGTTACGTTTCACACGCTTCGACTTGACATCTTTAGGATTGAGCTTGGCTATGCTGTCCAAAGAGTCCTTGCGAGCCTGGTCTCCCCACATATTTTTCTCAAAGAGTTTTATTTCCGCCTCAATGCGCTTCTGTGCGTTCGCCATGGCCGAATCGGTGGGATATTCTTGAGATAACGTACGTCCCAACATGTTGTTGGTCTTGTAAATCTTTCCTTTATAAAGGTTTTTGGTAAAATAGTCGTCCACACTCATCACGGCTGCATTATTGAGATTGCTCGTCATGATGGTTTGCTTGGACAAGAATGGAGCCAAATCTTCATACTTCACCCAGAACAAGGGATAGGATGTGGCACCATCACCAAAGTCATCTACCCGCTTCATAATGGGACATAAGGCCAGCACCTTGGTGTGGAAAGTGGCCGTAGCTTGATCATAATAAGCACTTTCCTTGATGTAATAAGCGGTCACCTCACGCGAAGGAATATCACTATCATCAATACGAATACCTCTATCAGTGCGCTCATAGTAGACATGATAGTTGTCCAAAAACGCCAAAGGCTTCACCCTGGCTGAATCTTCAAACGTTTCATTACCATCCAACCGATATTCGTAAGCACGGATATTACCTGTCATCATCAACTTGAAAATGTAGCAAAACAGGTTCATCTGCGTACCCATAGGCTCCACAGGATAGTACAAACCCGCATTAGCATCTTGCGTTAAGTCAAGCTCACGATAGATGTCGCGCCGCCATACCACATCCTCTGCCATCTTAGCCTCAGTAGGATATGACAGCTGTGCGCGCAAGCTAATCGTATTTGCGTTTGACTGTTGTGCGCGTTGTTGCTGCGCTCTTCGAGCTGGTGGCTGTGCGATGGCGAACTGAACGACACACAATAACAGGGATATGAATAATAAGTTCTTCTTCATTTTATTTCTGATTATACAGCTTGTCGAGGTGATGTCACCCATATTTATTTGACGATAATTTCCATAGACGCAGGCAATCGACGGGTTAACCCATCAGGCCCCACTGCCGTGACATGTGATATATAGAACCGACGATTACGAGAAAGCTTGCGGAATTCATTACGTTGGCGCGCCGAGAAGCGTGCTCCATCGGAAGTCATGGGAACGGCATTTCCCATACTGTCAAAGAAAACGGTTTCAAAACTAACTACCTTAAACTGGATATCCAATAAGCCATCGTCGATGGCAGCGTTGATACCCGTGGCTCCCATCAAGGAGGCTTTGGCTAAACCACCACCCTTAAACCGATCGGTTCCCATGGCAATGTATGCAATAGGGTCAGGCAACTTGCGCACATGAAACGTGAATTTGCCCACTTGTCGTGACACACCATTATAATTGGACGACACCTGGATAGTGACATCTTTACCAACAGCTGTTGGACGAGCGATGTACTTACCTGCTCCTACTGACCGAAATCCTCCACCAGTCATTGATGCTGAGACAGATGTTAACGGCACACCGGGAATACTGATGCTGATGGGATTCTCGTAACCAGCGTACAACACGTTCATCAAGTCAGCCGACACGGTTGCGCTGGGCGCCACCACAGAATACTTTTGCGTGAAATCACGCCGTATCACATCGCCGCTTCCATTTCGCATTGTGATGTAACCACTGAACGAATGTTCGCCAACACCACCAGCAGTAAACTGGTATGTGTTGTTTCGTAAGTTTACTTTCCTTCCACCTATATATATTTCAGGTTGGCGAGTGGTATCCACTGCCGCCATAACAATCTGTGCAGAGAACCGGTCACCACTAACAACAGTGCGTGACTCGGGGATGACAAAGGCACTCAATTTATTGACACGAATGTCTTTGACATCGACATTGGCCACAAGTGCGTGCAGCACTTCTCCCTCGGCATAGCGCACATCACTTTGCAATTTGGATAACATCGTAACGGCAGCCGACACAGGCATGTCTTCAAACATATACTCCTGCCAATTCTTACCCATGGCCTTGGCACGTTTGGACAGTTGCGTTGTGAGGTTGCTCTCTATCGTCTTGCGCTGGTGTTCATCGGTTATCATCTTCAAAATTTGTTCTCGATAATGATTCACTCGTTCATACAGCTGTCGTCCCTTGCCTGTTCCGGGAGCCAACATAACGTGCGAGGCGGCTTCAAGGTCATCCTTGTGTTTGATGTCGAACACGTTTCCGTCGGGACCGTCAGCCTCTTTGACGATATTTTCCTTGAGCTGTTGCGCAAAATCATACAGCGAGTCACTCATGCGTTTCACCGTCGTAGCCTTGTCAAACCATGCTTGCACCTTCTCTGGATTTGACTTGAACTGCTCCGAGAGCTGACGATAGATAGACACATTCTCCCTTGACGAGTTGTCCGTTGTACGGTTCAAGCTCTCCTCTACCACGGCGAATCCCTCTAAGACTTCCGTGGAAACGTTCAGAGCCAGCATTGCCATCAAGACGACATACATGAGGTTAATCATCTTTTGGCGCGGAGATAACGGTCTTTTCTTTATTGCCATGGTGAGTTGGTGAGTTCTTGAGTTCTTGAGTTTATAAGTTGGTGAGTTCTTGAGTTAATAAGTTCATGAGTCTGTGAGTTGATGAGTTGTTTACTCTTGTGACGGCTCTAACCCAGGATTGGCTGCGCGCATGTTCACGGTCATGGCCTCAATCATGCGAGCATATATCTTGTTGAGCTGCTCAATCTGTTGTGCCATCTTCCGGGTCTGGTCATTGATTTGGTCAATGGTGCCTATCTGCTGACTGGCACCTTTCAACTGCATTTCGTAAACTTTGGATATACCCGTCAGCGTACGGTTCAGGTTTTCCATTTCCTCACTATCCCGGGTCAGTCTTACACTCTGCTCTGATACCTTTCCTAACGTCTCCGTCAGTCGTTTCAGCGCATCAACATAGTTGTTTTGTGCTTCGGCCAAAGTCTGCAATTGCTGTTCATTCTCAACCTGTTGAACTTGACTTCCCAAGGGAACCTCTGCAGATACTTCCCCTACAGTCTGCTCTGCAGCAGACGGATGTCCTACAACAGCGTGACGTGGGGCTGAGGCAACAGGTCTTGATGTATTCACTGCTTGTGCTGAATCAGTTTCATAGTCATACGTCACCCTACCTGTTTCCAAATACTCTTCCGTCACTCGCGTCGGGATATCACGACCGTCAGCCGTTTTGTCAAACGGACGGTCAAAAGCAGAGAGGAAGAACACGAAGACCTCAGTACCCATGCCTATGAACAACATGAGGTTGCCACCAGACAAGTGAGTAAGCTTGAACAAAGCTCCCAGGATAACCAATGACGCACCCCAACTGTAAGCATAGTTCAAGAACGTCTGCCCCGGAACACTGTCCATCCACTTTTGCAGACGATAAATCATATTGAATTTGCTATATCCACTCATTTTCTTTTGCCTTTCTTCTGTTTAGTACTGGTTGTGTTTGCCAAGCTGCGTACACATCGGAATCCGATGTACGAGCGAGGCTGGTTTTGATATTCCCACGTACGCCAAGCGCTTCTGATGTACGATTCTGGGTCTTTCCACGATCCGCCGCGTACACTTTTTTTCTTCAATTTGTAAGGATCTTCCAACGCCGCCTTATACTCCAACTGCGGATTCAAATCGTTCATTGCATCGACACCGGCCTCATTATATATGGTACTCGTCCATTCTGCCACATTACCCGCCATGTCGTACAAACCATTGGAGTTAGCACCATAGATGCCCACCTTACTGGTAATGAGGTTGCCGTCCTTGGTATAGTTCCCACGGTCGGGCTTGAAATTGGCATAGAAGCAACCCTCACCCGTGGCCACCGCCTCATTTTCCCATGGAAACTCCGTGCCGTCCTTGCCACGAGCCGCATATTCCCACTCTGCTTCTGTTGGCAGGCGATATCGTTGAATGTAACGAGCCTCGCCACCCAATCCTTTTAACAGATAATCGGTTCGCCACGCACAGAAGGCGTTGGCCTGCTCCCACGTAACGCCCACGACGGGATAATCGTTGTACGCTGGATTGCTGAAATAGTTACGGAGATAAGTTTCGTTGTCCGAATTTTGGAAATCATTCACCCAACAGGTGGTGTCTGGATACACGTTGACGATATAAGTATTGAGGAAATCCCATGGACCCGAGCGTGGTCGGTTGATGGTTTCGCTCACAATCTGTCCGTTGTCATCAACGTATGCAGTGTCCTTGGAAATCATCACCACTTCATCTGGATCAACGGTCAGGTCGGTATTCAGATTACGTTCTTGAGGCAACATTCTGTTTTTTCTCAAGGCAGCGGTCGTGTAGTCGTACACCTCGTAGCGATAGTTGAGTTGCCGATAGTCGAGCAACTTCTCGCCCGTCACCGGGTTGGTGACATACATACTCTCCAAGGCGCGCTGCTCATCCTCATTCATCTTACGGGGAAGTGCTTTTTTCCAGTTCAGATGAGGCTTAACAGGGTCACCGTTCTTGTCCTCGGTAATAAGATAAGTCTCGTCACCCGCATAGGCTGGATCGGCCAAACGGGTACGCAAGATGCTGTCGCGAACCCAGGCGACGAACTGTTTATATTCAGAGTTTGTCACCTCTGTTTCATCCATCCAGAACCCATCTACGGAGATGTCTTTCTGCGACAACTGCTTGCCCCAAAGGCTATCCTGCTTTTCAAGCCCCATCTTCAAATAGCCACGGCTTACCCGTGTCATTCCGTATGGTGTGGGCTCGGTGAAGGCCTTTCCGCCAACACCCACTACTTCGCCGCCTTTACCCATAGAAGCAGACTTGCTGCCGAAACAACCTGTCAGCATCATCAAGCCTAACACGGCCAAGCCGAATATCATGTTTCTCTTCATATTCCTGAATTTCATTTTTCCACAATGGTCATTATAGAAGTCTTACACTTTTGTGCTTGTTTCTTCCCTTCTTAGCCAGATTGACATCCATCTGGTAACCAACAAACAGTTCGTGACTGCCGTTGCCCGGTTGGATGGCCGAGGTGTACAACTCATAGCTATAACCCAGCACGATGCCATGAAAGCTACCGCCTGCCAAGAACGTGACTGAGTTGGTGGGACTATAAGCAACACCCCCGTACATCATTTTCTTCTCATGCTGATACACCAGTCGGGTTGTAAGGTCGCCACGGTAGGCTACCCCGTCTGTGCGAACCAACACAGAAGGCTGTATTGTAAGAAACGGATTTCTCAAGTGTATATTGTATCCACCTGTTAAATAATATGTAGGATCGATTTGTAATTGATTTTTCTCATTAAACTCAATGAGTGGTGAAGTAAGATGCTGCGCCGACACGCCCACATACCATGACCGGTGCGAATAATACACGCCCGCACCGAGATCGAAGGCATTTCCTTCGGCCTTTGTATTGATAAAAGCAGGGTCGTTGGCATCAGCCAAATTGAGCCTGGTGCCATCAAACGCCTCACTCAACAAGCCTGCTTGCGCACCTACCGCAAGTCGACCTCCGAACAATTTGAAGCGAAGGGCATACTGCAAAGCCAAACGTTGATGGGTAAAAAGACCAATCTGATCGTTCATCAGCTGTACGCCACCTCCATGATATGCCTTGAGAAAATAAAAAGGCATATCAGCAGCAGCATACATCGTTCGTGGGTTGTTCTTAAATCCGACGAAGCTCATGGCGTAAGCCGCATTGATGTTGAGTTTGTTCTGTTTGCCCACTGCTGCTGGGTTGAACGAGGGTTGCATGTCAAAATAATGGCTGAACGCCACATCGTATTGCGCCCTTGCCGTCCCAACCATCCACAGCAGCAGACAGAATAACGTAATTTTCTTGCATTGCACTCTTGCATAACGTACATTTTTACGTTTTATTGTCAAGACAACGGGATGAAGTTGGAAGAAATGACAAACGTCTGACATACCATAACGTTCTACAGATGGGTTTATAAAAAAGAGTCTCGTTATTACGCAGAACAACAAGACTCTCGGTGTGGGCGTTGACGGATTCGAACCGCCGACCCTCTGCTTGTAAGGCAGATGCTCTAAACCAGCTGAGCTAAACGCCCATTCTTTATCCAGAATGTGGGTGCAAAGGTAGTTTGTTTTTGTGAAAACTCCAAACTTTTTTTCATGTTTTTCATCCAAACTGACATGTTTTTTTCATAGCAGGGGGATGTTGCGGAACGACAGATAACAGGGAGAATGCAAACATGAACATCCCTCTGTGAATCGTTTCCTGCAACTGATTCATGGTGAAAACAATCACGCCACAGAACTTTCGTTAAATGGTCTCGCATCCATAGAATGTGTATTATTTTTACCAAATAATAGCCATAAAACTGCACTTGAAAACTTTCAAAATAGAAAAAATCAATAGGTCGGCAGGATGCAAAAACGAGTTGTTTTGAGAAGAATTATCGACTTTTAACTGAAAAGTAATGAGATTGGTGCATTAAAAGCATCACCTTGGCGCACAATCTACATGGTATTATGGCGCAAAAGCATACAGATAACACCCAGAAAGCTATGCTTTTGATGCGAAAAAATGAAGAAATAGAGAGTAAAAAGCTACAAAGTCAGCGCAACATCTTCAATCACAAAGAATTACAAAACTCGCTCATATTTAGCGTATTTCCAAGCAGAAGTAAGGTTGATGGATTTCAAGCCAAGGATGAGAACGATGATTGTCAAGAAAATTTATCATCAACGTTGTGGCGTAGGTGGTGCGAATGTTGCATACACAACGCATTTGCACCGCTGCCATCAACACCTTCAGCTCACGATTGTGCATTCGGGGTACGGTTCTACCCCATCGGGTTGCAGCCACTATTCACAATTGGGTAGTGGCTGAATGTCGTTCATCGCTCTATGAATTGCTTGAGTTCCTCCAACGAATGGGCCACCTTGATTTGATGATGATAATCGCCCCTGATTACACCTTTGGCCGTTAGGTCGTCCAAAAGTGCCACCAGCGAATCCCAAAAGCCATTGATGTTGTAAAGAATTACTTGCTGTTGATGGTAGCCAATGCTGTGTGCGGCTACCACCGAGAATATCTCATCCAAGGTACCAACACCACCCGGAAGAGCGATGGAAACATCACTTTGCGCCAACATCAGCTCTTTGCGGTCGCTCAGGTTGTCGCAAGGAATCTCCACATCAACATAGTCGGACACTCTTCCACGCTCCTCTATGATAGACGGCACCACGCCAATGGTTTGTCCACCGCCCTCATGTACAGCCTTTGCGACACACTCCATGAGGCCCAGGTTGCAACCGCCGAACACGAGTGAATGGCCTTGCTCGGCCATCCACTTACCCAGTTGTTCGGTCAGTGTGAAATATTCGGGGGCGATAGCGTCATTTGCTGAGCAAAAAACAGCAATTTTCATTGTTGGTTGTATTGAAGGATGATTGGCGAAAGGCTCGCCTTATATATTTTCTCTTGCAAGCCGAGCACGATAGAAAAATAAATTAAAGTTTTTGAAACTCGCCGCAGATACGGTCTGCGATCGACTTGAATTCTTCTTCAGAAAGTTTCAAATGCTCTTTTCTAAAGTTCACATCGGCCTCGCTGTTCATGGGAATGAGGTGGATATGCGCATGCGGCACTTCCAATCCCAGTACCACTTGCGCCACCTTTTTGCACGGGAAAGCGCGCTTCAAGGCCACAGCTACCTTTTTAGCAAACACCTGATACTCGGCCAACTCATCATCTTCCATATCGAAAATGTAATCCACCTCGCGACGTGGAATGACCAACGTGTGTCCCTTTTGCAACGGACTGATGTCCAGAAAAGCATAAAACTTCTCGCTCTCCGCACACTTGTAGCTGGGAATTTCGCCAGCTGCGATTTTAGAAAAGATGTCCATGGTCTTAACGTTTTTTATTCAACTGTTATCTTGTCAATGCGTAGCTTGATGGTGCCGGCTGGTATTTTAATATCCACCTCATCACCCACTTTCTTGTTCAGAAGTCCTTGTGCGATAGGCGTTTTGATGGATATCTTCCCCGCCTTGAGGTCTGCCTCGCTCTCACTGACGATGGTATACACCATTTTAGACTTCGTCTTCATGTTGGTCATCTCGACTTTGGACAAGATCTGCACTGTATCGGCACTGAGACGAGACACGTCAACGATCTTCGCCTCGGCGATGGTCAGTTTCATTTTATTGATTTTATCTTCGAGATGCGCCTGCACTTCCTTGGCAGCGTCATATTCAGAGTTTTCACTCAAATCACCCTTATCACGCGCTTCTGCGATGGCAGCTGATGCCTTCGGGCGCTCAATAGATTCGAGCCGGGTAAGCTCGGCTACAAGATTGTCGTAGCCTTCTTGTGACATGTAAGCCATAACGTTATAAGTATTTATTGTTAATAATCGCTGTTAGTGAAGACGATAAAAGAAAGAATTCCGACATCTACCAAAGTGTCGGAATTCCTTTTCCTAAGTCTTCTCTTGTTGTTTACTTTTCGCAAAGTTAGGCATTCTTTTCCAATAAACAAGTTTTTTCACATTATTTATTAAATGATGGGGACCTATTCTGACAACGGACAATTTACTTATCAAATTGATTTACATCAAAAAACGAGCATTAGAACAAGATTGTTTGCGCAAACAGTTGCTATTACGTTTAAACAACCTTATCTTTGCATCGTGTTTTTCATAGTATTAGATTTAAGGTTAACAAAGATTGGGACTCGGCGGAGCCCCTTTTTTTATGTCTATACGTCAAGTGTGTTGGCATGCTGACAGACGAAAAGAGGCAACCATTGCTGGTTGCCTCAGTGTATAATTTGGCAGTTACTGCCACCTATTTTAGAGGTCGAACTTGTAACCTAATGTCACTTGGAACACGCTGTTTTTAGCATCGACATTGTCGAAAACCTTAGTTACACCCCAATTGTAGCGTCCGTCGATAACGACATTGGCGAACTCATAAGAGAGACCAACTGGGATAGCGAGGTCGAAACCTTTAGCCTTGGTGCCGCCTTTGTCCACTGCAAATGCTGGCTGAACACCCAATTTCACTGCCAATCCAGGCACAACGTATACGTTTGCCATGACAGGCACATTGATGTAGGCCAGATTGGTCTTTGCATCCTTTATCTCAAACTTTTTATTTCCAATTTTGAAGTCAACGCCAGTATCAAACTTCACGCCTTCTTGTGCGTACATTACACCTCCAGAAAGGCTGAAAATGTCAGATACCTGATACTCCAGTTCGGCTCCAGCTGTGAAGCCAACCTTCATCTTTGTCTTTTCAAACTCGGTCATTGTTGCACCCACAACACCTACCTGCGGCTTCAAAGAAACTGTCCCTACTGCGCGTTGTGCAAATGTTGCTACGGACGAAAGCAGTACAACTGCTGTTAAAATCATTTTTTTCATAAATGTTCTAGTTTTTGTAAATAAATCCTGATTTGTAAATCTTTTATTTGAACTCACGAGCAAATGTAAGCTGTTTTTGGGTAACAGCCATACATTTGTCTTGTTTTTTTATTTAATTTTGACTGCATTTCGATTTGTTAACACAATCGAGCCGGAATGTCATCTATCAATAATTTGAACAGCGGATTAGCCGACAGCACCGCCTCATTGCCCAACACAATCAGCTGTTTTCGGGCTCTTGTCAGGGCTACATTCAGCTTACGGTCTATCCAAGCCTGCCCTTCCAGAAAGCTATTGGCCGTGAGAAAATCCAACTGGTAGCGGTTCTGCACGGTGAAAGAGTAGACGATGACGTCGCGCTGGCTACCTTGATAACGCTCCACTGTGTCGACATCCACTTGCATGAGTTGTGAGATACCTGTCTTTTCTATTTCTTTTCGAACCATTGCAATCTGGTTGCGATAAGGCACAATCACGCCCACCGTCTTCTGTGCGTCAAACTTTTCTTTCGCTAACCGATGGATACGGCGCAGCAAGTCGGCCACCTTTCGGGCCTCGTCTGGATTCACTTTGTCAGAGAGCCGCACGTTTTGCGTGAAGTGGGAGGGATAGTAAAGTAGCCGATGGCTCACCAACAAAGCGTCCGTCTCATCCTGCGGCACGGCCGTATAACCGATATCTTCGCCCACCTGGTGCGGCAATGGAACGGGCTGCAGCCGCTCTTTGGCATAGAACATCTTGTTGGGAAAGGCGGCAATGGCTGGATGCATGCGGCCTTGTTTGCGCAGCGTGTCCACGAAGTCGGTACGTCCCTGCCGCTCTTCCCATCGGATGAGTCGCTCAAACAGTGAGTTTCGGCAGTCGGTCAGGCAGATGTTTTGCAAGTCGGCATCGGTCACTTGCGATTCAGACGCATCTTGCTGAACCACAGCGGGCAGCTGTTTGTAGTCGCCAATGAGGATGAACTTGTCAATATTGGGTTGATGATCAAGGGCCAAACTGGCGCCTCCCTCCGTCGAAACGTGGCTCGACAGAATACCTACAAGGTTAGGTTCCAATATCTGACTGGCCTCATCAATGAGTGCCAGACTGAAATGTTTGATGGTAAAGATGAAGGGCTTGCTCATCATCATCGACGTAGTGCTCACAATGAGGCGCATGCCTGCGAACCGCTTTCGCAGGTCGTTCAGCTTGGGATGGTCATCAATGGCCTGTCCCAAAAGATGACTCTTGAAGCGTGGATCACAGCTGTACTCGTTGCCCAAACGCATAAAATCAAGGCCTTGGTCGCACAACATGCCACAAATCTCATCCACAGCCCGGTTGGTATAGGCCATGAGAAGAATGTTGGCATCAGGGTTTTCCAACTCTTCCAGCACCATATAGCGCAGAGCCATCGATGTTTTACCCGTGCCGGGAGGCCCCACCAGCAGGAAATAGTCTTGTGCCTGTTTGGCTTTCAGTACCACGTCATCATAGTCAGGATGATAACTTCGGGACAAAGTCAGGGCGTGATTGACTCGTGGTTCACGCTGTCCCAGCAACAAGTCGCACCGCTCTTTCGAGGCAGTCATCAGCGTATGCAGGGCATGTATGGCTGCTGAGCCACCCGCATCTGACGCACTATGCTCCACTGCGTACACCAAAGGCGTGTGATGGGCATGCCGCTTTCCTTCTTCCACCGTATATAATAGGTCATCATTCTGTTGTGCATCTGTCAGATGAACGGCTATCTCATCGGTCTTGACGTACATGATGAAACCCTTGAACAGGATGCTCCGACGCACGTCAGGCTCACTGTTGGGATGGTAGCCGTACAGATATACCATGTCGCCCCGCCTGAAATTGGGCAGGAAGTCTTCACCTTGATCAGGAACGGCGAGCGTGATTTCATCAAATCCCCGACCGCGGGTGCGTTTTTTCTGCGTAATGGTAAGGCCGGTATAGATATTTCCCATCTCCTTTTTCTCACTCAACGGCATGTTCCACAGGTCAGCATTGCTGCGCCCACTGCCATCAACGGCACCAGTTTTCGAGATGAGTTGCTCTTTCAGCACAAAGGTCATCATGCGACAAAAATACGATTTTTCCAGCTTACTCATTTGCTCCAGCGGCACCGTGATGGCCTCTATCTGCGGCTGTAAGAAACGATTGTAGAAGTAAGTGTTGGTTTTCTCCGTGTTCAGTGTTTGTGGATTGAGCTGCTGCAGCATGCCTTCAAATCCCTCGAGGGCACTCGTATAATCGGCAGCCACGATGAGATTGCGCAGCTTGAGGGCTTCATGAATGAGCATGTCCAACCTACTGACGTCCATCAAGCCTGTCGGCAACGCGTATTTCGAGTACAACAAAAAGATGCGGGTGGCCTTGTCGGACAGGCGGAAGTTGTATCTCAGCACGCCATAGTACAGCAGAGCCTGCACATAGTGCGCCTCAACGTGCTGGTTGCCATGCCGGTTGTGGCTGCCATATTCCAGATTCATGTTCTTTCCCGACTTCTGTTCAACCAGCAATCTGAAGTCGGTGGTCATCATGTCCACACGTCCTTGTATGCCCAACTGCTCACATACGAAGGAAGGTTCCAGCAAGGCTCGCTCCCGGTTGTAGGTTTTGAACAGTTCAGCAACGATTTGTTGCAGGTTCTGCACCTGCTTCATGGCCTCCATTTTAAACGCCACAGGATCCAGGTCGGTGCATGTACAGTATTCCAAAGCCTTCTCCCTGTAATTGTCTTTCAGTGTTTCTGCCATGTCAAACGCACGTTCTCCACGCGCATGGATGATGTCATCGAGCGCACTACCGGCAAAGTTTCCCAAAATGGTATGCCGCGTATTGGGTTTATCCTTCATGCGGTTGATGGTGAAGAGGGCTGGATGATGGCCATATTCCGTAAAACATGTCGCCAGTGAACTGATGTCCACCAGATAGTCGGGGATGACGATGATGCGACGTGGCGTAACCAAATGATCCTTCACCTGACAGTCCAAGAGATTCAACGGCATGCCCTTGCGCAAGATGTCATGAAGATACGACAGGTCGGCAAACTGCTCCTCACTGGTATATTCTACTTGCAAAAGGCGTTCATCGGTTTCCCCATCGGGCATCACCCAGATGAAATGTTCGTCCCATTGCCTCACGATGCAACGGATGTAGCGTTCGTCCAACCGCAATGTTTGTTGCGCTTGTTGAGCACGAGCGGGTATTTTGCCGACTAAAAAAGAAGGAACAGCCTCTCTGAACACTGCCGAGATGAAGACACAAAGCGCACGAACATCGTAGGTAAGGTCTTCTGGTAAGATGGGCGATGACGAGTTGGAGTGGCGTCGCATCTGGTGAACGGCGCGAGTATCGGCTGCCGATAAGCCACGCTGGGTACACAGATGATCCACGCGAGCGTTGAGGTCACCAAAGCTATAGGAGGTGTTTCTCAAACCTGCGGCACACGTCATCACCAACGTCTCGTGCAACATTTTATTGACCAACGCACCCTCTTGAGAGCCAGCCTCAAGGATTTGGGCTGCGCGCTGATAAAGTTCGTTGGCTGTAATGTAAGTTTGTGATTGCTGCATGTCACGGTTCGAGGGTCGTCTTCGCATGTGGGTTAAAAAGTGTTTCGTTTGGGCTTGGCCTGCACGCGTGTTGCAAAGATAATCAAAAATATGGTACTGTCCCTCCCCTTTTCATGGCATTTTGCGTATATTTGTCATCACAATAACATTCTTTATTCAAAACAAATCATTGATGAATCAACAAGATATCATGCGCAGGGCCATCGCCCTGTCTGAAAAAAGTGTACGCACGGGCGGCGGACCTTTTGGTGCCGTGATTGCCAAAGATGGAGAAATCATTGCCGAAGCATCAAACACCGTTACCTTAGACCACGACCCAACGGCGCACGCCGAGGTGAATGCCATCAGACAAGCCGCACGCAAGCTGGGCACGTTCGACCTCACTGGTTGCGATATTTATACCTCCTGCGAGCCTTGTCCCATGTGTTTAGGTGCCATCTATTGGGCTCATCTGGACCGCATCTATTACGCCAACAATCGCAAAGATGCTGCACGCATAGGGTTTGACGACGACTTTATCTATCACGAGATTGCCCTCCAACCAGCCGATCGGCGTAAACAAATGCAGATTTTGCTGCCCGAAGAGGCACGAAAAGCGTTTGACATGTGGATGGAAAGCAAAGACAAGACTACTTATTAAGCAGCGGATGATGGCAAAAAAGATAAGTCATTCGGTGCGTCAAATACGCATTCTCCAACACTGCTTATTGTTTTTGGGGTTGTATTGGCCAAGGTTCATGGCGTAACCTATGTGACACGCGACCAAATACAGAAACTACAATAACAGAATTGGCTACTGCCCACCCAGGCGGTCGAAGTACACAATGAGTTCTTCCCACGTCTTAAACTCATCACTTCCATAAGCCAAACAAGTTCCCATGAAACCTTTTTGCGCCTCGGGGGTGATGAGATAGTCGCCATAGAGCAGCTGCGATTGATTGGTGAAGATTACCCGATTGTAGGCCGGAGCCGACAGATACTCCTCCACCCACGTCTGCACCTCGCCAATATAAGAATGGTCGTTGGTAGGCGCAGCAGCCACCACATAGACATCATATCGCTCGATGAGCATCTGATATGCTTTGCGCATGCTCGACGTGGCCTTGCCGTAACTGTCGTGCAGCGTCGCGTAGTCGATGTAAACGATGGGGCGTTCGCGTCCCTCTTGTTGGTCATCAATCCAGCGAATTACAGGAATGAGATAGTGAAAGGCAACCTTATCGGTAAGCCGGTGGGCACCATGAAAGCGGATGGCCTGTGGATAGTGATCTCGGAAGAGGTCGAAGGTGTGCACCAGCGGGTCCTTGTCGCCAAAAAGCCCATAGACCCGTCTTTGCTCCTCGGGCGTGACGTTGGCGAAACACTGCTCGGTGATGTCCTTGTACTCGTTGACCAACGACTTAGTAACGATTACCTCAGTCTCGCCGTCTTTGCGGGGATTCTGGAAAACTTGCTTGCCCATCATGCCGTGGTCGTGCATGGTCAGCCCCATCTGGAAGGCCGGATTCACCAGAATGCGGTCGTAACCCGTGAGCATCTCGGTATACATACCACCCATGGAGGTGCCTATGATGAGGTCGGGCTGATGGCTATGGCACAGTTGCCTCAGCAGATCCATCGCCTCAGCGGGATGCACCGGCAGGTCTTCGGCCACGACGTTCGCCTGGGGCAACAGCTCCCTGAGCATGGCTACCGTGCCAGATTGGCCCGACGACATAAAGCCGTGGACGTACATAAGGGTCTTGCCCTTCATTAAATCGGGATATTGTTTCTTAGTTGGATTTTCCATTTCTACGCCTTTTTTCTTTACCATTGAACTGCTTTAATCGCTCTTCGTGTAGTTGGTGTACTTGTCTTTATTGAACTGCTCCACTGCTTGGATGAAGCTGCCGTACTGTTCCATGCCAAGCGAAAAATATCCCAAGATTTC
>CAKOVA010000035.1 GCA_934120735.1 uncultured Prevotella sp. | reverse complement strand
ACCAATAACCCTTATATGCTGCCAGACATATAAGGGTTGTTTGTTAGTGTGAAAGACGGCTAATATTGGATGGTTACTCTGTATGCTCAACTGATCATATCGAATAAGGATACTCCGCATGATAATGGTACTGGCATGACCTATACGGCGTTTTTTTTAACACAAATGCCGAGCGTTTTTTCAACCAACTGGTTCGTGCGTTGAAAAAACGACAAGCAGGAACGGTTTTTATTATTAAATTGATTACCACCGAGTTGGATGATTTCTCAACTTAAAACGCCATGAAAAAGTAAAGCGTTTAGAGCCAAAATGCCTGTTTTTGATGCAAAAAAACCTTCTATATGGTGCAAATTGGGCGGTTAAAGCATGCAAATTGGGCGGTTAAAGCATGTTGATTGCCGCATTGTTGGATATGAATGACGGCACAAGGTGATGATTTGAAGGCTTTGAACACCCAAAAAAGCCTTCGCCATCATCTATTTCACGATTTTGTTTTGTCAAGAAAAACGAATCTTTTTAACAAACGAAAGGTTTGTTAACACACAGAAGTGTCATCGGCAGCCATTCTCTTCTATTTATGCATCGTGCCGTAAATGGTTGCTTTATTCGTAAAGTCAGTGAAATTGTCACCCGTTGATTGTCCCCAAAATCGTAACTTATTTAGAAAGGATAGCCAATGGCCAAGTGGAAACTGTTGCCATCATCGAAGCGCAAAAGGTTGTAAAAGCCCTTCTTCCCCGTATGGTAAGGCACATGAAGGCCGATACCCCAATCCACACGAATGACGAACAATCCCAGGTCGTAGCGAATGCCCACACCGGTGCCCACAGCCATGTCGGTGAACACGCTCTTCCACTTGAGCTTTCCTCCAGGCCGCTGTGCGTCGTCACCAAGCGTCCAAACGTTGCCGGCATCGAGGAAGACGGCACCATAGAGATCGCCAAACAAATGGGGACGGAACTCCAGGTTGGCCTCAAACTTCACATCGCCGGTCTGCTCTATGTATGACATGCGCTGATCGCTGGGCCGGTATTTGCCGGGACCAATGCTCCGCACGTTGAAAGCCCGCACGCTGTTGGCGCCACCCACGTAGAACTGTTCGTAGTAAGGGGCTTTGGTGGCATTGCCGTAACTGTAAACCACACCGGCATTAAGATGGCCTGCGATGGAATGTTTGTCGCCAAATCGCCACAACTTCACGAAATCAGTTTCGAGTTTCACAAACTGGGCGTATGGGTTTTTAAACAGCTTCTTGCTCTTGTCGTTCCACTGTTTTCCGGCCGCCATGTAGCCCAGTGACAGGATGTTGGCGGCTTCGCTCACGGTGGTTCGCCATGAGAAGGGATGGCGAGAACCTATCCCTGTGGTATATTGATAGGTATAACTCATCTTGGGAACGAACTGGTCGCGCATGGAAATCTGCAAATAGGGATTGTCGGCCAACAAGACCATGAACGAATCGGTGCGGCTGGTCATGTACTCGTACGACAGCGTGAGTGGACTAAACTCGTGGTACGACTGCGGTGAAGTCCAGAACTCGTATGTCAAATCGCCCGAAACGACATGCCGTTTGAAGAAGCCGGCACGGTTCAAGATGTTGTTTGACATGCGCAGAGTCGTTGATGGTACACCGTAATACCGCCTTCTCCTTCGGGGTTTTTTGCCCGATAGCACGCGCAAACTGTCTCTTTTGGCGCGGTGATTAGCCGACCAAAAGAGATTGGCCGGCGTGAGCATTCGTGGGACAATCAGGGAGATGTCGCCGCCGTATTCGTACGAGTTCACCTTCGACGAGCTGCCTTCCGACCGGTGGCCGGTCTGCCATTCGTAAGAACCATGGAAGTTGATGTCCAGCTTCTCGCCTCCGCGAAGGGCGTTCAACTTAGTGAGACCCATGATCAACTCTGGTCCGAAGCGCTTCGAGGTCTTGCCTTTGGCATTGGCATTGATATAAAAATTGTAGGGTTTGTCAAACACACAATCGATGTCCAGATCGAGTGTATTGCAGGTATCTGACGAATCTCGCGGTGTAAAGCGGAAGCTGCTGTAGGTGAAAAGCCCCGTGGAGTGCAGGTAGTTTGACGATGCTTCCTGGTTGGCAAGGCTGTAAAGTTGTCCGGGACGTATCTTCAATCCGCTGTAGAACACGCCGGGACGCAAGGGTGACCTACGCCGTGCGTAGCGAAGGGTGAAGCTGCGCCGCACCAACGAATCGGTGAGTTCTTCCATAAACTGTCGCCGCAAATTCACGTTCACCCGCCCCACATACCATTTGCGCGTAACTTCTGGCTCCAAACTATCGGCTTCTTGAAAGCGCAGCACCACCTTGCCGGGCGTTTGCAAGGTGTCGGCCAGGTAAGAAGCGTCGGTGGGTTTGGCATAGTAATAGCCGTTGTTGCGCAGCAAGCGAGCCACACGTTGCCGCTCGGATTCAAGAGCTGGAACGCTGAACGGGTCGCCTTTGTGAATCAAGGCCTCATCCTTGGTGGCTGCCACCAGACTGTCTGCCCCGGGTGTGAAGTTGAGATAGCTGATGGAGTCGAGCCGCCACAGGGGCCCCATGTTGACGAAATAAGCCACTTTGGCTTTCTTCGGGTTGGATTGCTGAATGATGTCATAGTCGACATTCCCTTTGAAATAACCAAACTTCTTCAATTGCAACTCGCCTACCGACTTGCGCAGCAAGGGGTTGACCTGGCTCAATAGCTTTGGTTTCGAGCCAAATGCCTTGGTAATCCATCGGCTCACGGCACTGGTGTCTTGCGAGAAAGCGTTCCATATCCACAGGCGTATGGGGATGGGGGTGCGATAATAACTGCTGCCGAGCAAGGAAGATGTGGGCGCAGTGGCCAATACCGATTCCAATTCCATCTTGGTTTCATCGGCATGAGCGTTCTTCTCATAGTTGTCAAACTGAATCTTCTTCAGTCCGGTAAACAGCTGCTCGCCATCGGGAATGGCGCTGGTTGTAGAGCATGCCGTCATGATGGCCGGCAGCAGAATGAGCGCAAGGATGTATTTAGTTAGTGGTTTTGATGTCATTGTTGATTGAGTCTTTTTGGACAGGACGAATGGTTGGCAAGGCTTCTTTGTCACTCTTGAAACGGAAGATATCCTTGAAATGGGCCAGCTTGCGCCGCCAAGTGAAACCTACGCCATACACCCCGATGAGTCCTTCGAGCCAGTCGTAGGTGTTGTTTTTATAGAACAGGCGCAGATACTGACTGGCATTCTGGTTCAAGCGATACTCCAATTCAACGTTATTGAAGAACGTATCGTCACGGTTGGCCATCACTTCCTCGCCTGTGGACACCCGTCCACCAATGATTACCCGCAGCCGGTTGTTCCACAGTCGCTTGGAGAATCTGAAATTGTAATCGGTATGCATGGCTCCGCTGGCCATCATCGTGTTGTCAATGCTCATGCCCACATCCAGTCCCATGGTGCGCATGGCCGAGCCGGCGATGTTGTTAATCTCGGTTTGCAAGTACGAACTCAAGGCACTGTTCATCGAGAATGCCGACGGATTGGCGTCGGTGAGGTACATACCCGACACCAACATGGTGACCGCCACCTTGCCTCTTCCTTCCACGGACATGGTGTTTAGTTCGTCTTGTATGGTCATGTCGCTCGGTGAACTGATGATGAACTCGATGCCAGGGTTGCTGAGTGTCTGCGACAGCTTCACGCCACAGTCGAAATCAACGACACGCCCAGCACCCGTACCCTCGTTCACCGTGGCCTTGACAGGTTCCGTTGCCGTGATGTTGAGCTTGGGGTTCATCGGGTCGCCGTTGAACTCTATGTAACTGCCATTCTGGATATTGAAGGTCTTCAGCGGGATGACGGGCAACGAATATTTCATCTCTCCGCTGTGAAGGGTGTACCGACCCATAATCTGAATGGATTCCGATGGATTGTAACTCATACGCAAATCGCCACCACCCAGCAAGTCGATGTAATTGGTTTGGTCGGCATTGAGCATGCAAACGATACGGGCAGCCTCATCAATGGTCAACCCCAGCATCATATCGAAGCCTGTGAGCTTGGGTCTACGCACCACCTCAACCGTGGAATCGTTAAAGTCGGTGAACTTCACCAGCTCGTCTAATTGGTTGTCGGTGGCCAGCTCTGAATCTTTTAGCACATAAGTCATGTCGGTGGTGCCCAGCACATTGAGCTTTCCTCTAAGGCGCAAGCTCTCCACCGGACCTTTCATTGTACCGAAGAAGTCGACGAAGGCCTTGCCGTAAGCCTCTGAACGAGGATTCTCCCGAGCATCGATTATCTCGAAATTCTCAGCTCTCATGCGGATATCGACCATCATCCGCTCGGTATCAGAGAAGTCGAAGGCCCCGTAAATGTTCAACGGACTGTTGTTGTTGGCGAACATTTCAAAGTTCTCAAACAACAGTTTGCTGTCCTTGATTCGAACGGGATCATTGGCAAAGCGAAGTGACACGCCGTATGGTTCGCTGAAGATATAGGACGAGTCGAGATAGATTTCACCATCCATGTGGGGCTTCTTCATCGACCCGCGCAGGGCAATTTCGCCCTCACCATAACCTCGCAAGCCGAAAATACGCTTGGGAATGAAACCGTTCATCAACTGCAAGGGCAGACGCTCCAAATTGAGTGTCGCATCCAGATAGCCATGCTTGTCGTAGGTTCCCGTCACCGTGGCCACCTCCTTGTTTTCACTCAACAGCACACCATCCACGAAGTGGCTCCCGTTCGACTTAGGCATATACACGAATTCTGAACTGAGGTTGCCCATCGGACTCTGTTCGTAGAACATGTTTTTCACCGATACGGCCGACGAAACAGACAGCTCTGTGGGGGTTTGGATGATGTGGAAGTCGCCGTTCATCGTTCCGGCTATGTCGGGTGTGTACGGTATGACGCTCAAGATGTTCTTCAGTTCTATCTTGTTGAGCGACAGGGTTACATCTTGCAGCACGTCCAGATGGTCGTCATTGGAATACAACTGAACCCCCGTTCCGTCCTTCGCACGCAGCAAGATGTTGGCCGATACGCGCCGATCGTTGCCCAGGAAGAGATAATTGTCGTTGTTCACAGCAAAATCTTTGTAACCCAGTACAATCTTCGTACTGTCCAATCGGGTTCGGATGCCACGCTCTTCCAAGTCGGCTACCAGTCCTAATGCAATGCCCAACTGGTCATGCTCGTCGTATAATTTGGCGCTGATGTTGGTCCCTTTTTCATGCAGGGCGCCATCGAAGAGGCCCTTGAAGACATACTGCGGGTTGCCGGGCGCGTTCTGAATGCGCCCATGGTAGGTGGTTCCCTCGGGATTAGCATCCAGACTCAGCCGAACGGTGTCCAACTGGATGCTGTCTAACAGCAGCTTGTCTACCTGCAACAGACCTTCCAATCCCATGCTGGGAGACGATTCGATGTTCACCAATGCCCGATCCATGTCACACCCATATCGGCGCATGAGGTTCACAAAGAAGTTGTCTTTACCCGATTTGAGATACAGGTTGGCATTGGGAAGATTGTCCCTTAGGCGTTGCTGGTCAATGTATTTATCTTCAAACTGCCGCTTCAATTCGGCCACAAAAGCGTTGCCATGTTTCATCAACTTCTTGTAGCCTTGCCCGCTGTGCATAGACAGGTAGAAGTCACCTGTGGCCACCTCGGCATGGGTTGTGTCCCTGCGGGTCAGCACATCAAGGTTCATGGGCTGTGGCTTGTATATCCTTCCGTTGTCATTGATGACCATGTTGTCAACCGTTCCTTTCAGTTTATAGGATTCTTTGAGGTCGGTGGCGAGCTTCAAATGACTTTTCACCGCTACCGAAATGGTGTCATCCAACAAATGAAGGCGATGTAAATCCACGTGCTGCAAATCGGTCACCACGTTGGCATTGATGTTTTTCGAACGAGTCAAAGCATCGAGCGTGATGTCGCCTTTGATGAGCGGGTTGTTGCTGTGTATCAAAGCCTTGGCATGTCCATTCTTCACATGGGCATCGGCCGTCATGTGGTCGAGATTGTAGTTTCCGTAGCTGAATTGGGTGATTCGGGCCTGGGCCGTAAGCGTAGTGCGGGGTGAGAGGAAGTCGGTGCCTTGTCCGCTCACGTCTACGGTGCCGCTAAAGGGGGACAATCCCTGGTTGGGCAGGAAGTTTTGAAGCGGCATTCGGCGTGCATTCAACTTGGCGGTATAGGCCATTTTGGCCGCATCCAACTGGGCTTTGGCCTGTAAAGTGCCTCCTCCTTGCTGGGCAACAAAATCCGTTGTATATTGCTTGCCATTGATTTTCAGACTGCCATCCAGACCAATTCCCTGCGGAATGTTCACCTTTTTGCGCGTTTCCTTGTCCAAAAAGGCTTTCACGAAATCCAAGTTTCCCGTCTTGGCTTTCAACTTCACGTCGGCCTTCAACCGCTTCGGATCATCGAGGTTGGCCGCATAGCCGATGGCATAGGCTTTCAAGGCGGTTGGCAGATAGATGTTCAGACCATCAAACTGCATACGCTTTCTGTTGCCACTCACCACCCCGTCGACCAATAGAGGTGCGTTGGGCCATTTTTGTTTGAATTCTTTTGGCATGTCACCCATAAAGCGCATCAGGTCTTGCTTGCCCAAAGTGGCGTGCACGTTGGCATTCATCTTCCCCGATACTTGCTCGGAGAAGCTGTTCAAATCCATGTCGATGTCGGCCATCAGGTCCGATTCCGACGTTTTGAGATGGGTATTCTTCAAACTCAGTCGCGTGGAATCAAGCGCCACATTGCCCGAGAGATGTTGCAAATCCAGTCCGCTCTTCTCCCGAAAAGCAATCTGTCGCACGTTCATGTCCAACTTAGATGCTTGGTACTGCAACGAGTCGATGCCAACGGTTATGCCGCTCAGTGCCAGATGGTTATAGTCAAGTCCCTTAGAGTGTGCTTTCCATTTGTTGTCATAATTCAACTTTCCGTCCGTCCAGTCCAGTTTTTTCAGTCGGTAAACACCCTCGCCCAGGTCGAACGAACCCTCGCTGGCCACGGCTTTCCCCAAGTAAGCTCGTACCTGAAGCGTGTCGCCGGGCAGATGAACGGTGACGTCAGAGCGGCGGATGTCCAATTGATCCAGCCCGATTTTCCAAGTTGTCTTGCTCTCTGTCGTGTCCTCTGGAACGCTGTCGGCCAATGCCACTTGCAGCTTAGCGTCTTCCAAGTTGGCCTCATTCACACGCACTGTCGAGCCGCTCAGGTCGATGCCATGGCTCACCAGGTTCAGCTTTCCGATGGTACCTTGCACCTTAGCGGCCGCAATGAGGTTGACGGTATTGAGTTTTAAGTCCTCGAACGTCAGCTCATCCACCTCCACTTTCTTGCTCAGCAAAGGCATTAGCTGCACGTCAGCCACCATGCGACGCACCGATGCCACGGTGTCTTTCACCTGCGGCAGCGAGTCGTTGGGCTGGATGATGAGTACATCTTCCATGCTCAAATCCAGCGGGAAGGCCAGACGCACACGGCCGATGGAAATCTCCATGCCCGTTTTCTGCGAAGCATAGTAAGTGGCCTTCTGCAGCATCCATTGCTGCACGGGGGGAATATATAGAAGTATGGCGAGTAGGGCGGATAGTGCTACTGGAACACCCAGGATGGCACCTCCCCACAAGAGAGCTTTCTTCATCATAAATTTTTGTTGGACAGCCTCAGCCGAACCATCAGGATGGTTTGATTTTGCAAATATAAATATTTTTTTATGAGAATGTTATTTTTTTAACGGATATTTTGCGATGTCAGCCGATTCCGTGCAGCTTTGCGCAGATATTATCGTGCAGTCTTGCGCTACTATTTTTGATGCTGTTTTCCGCACCCAATCATGCAATAATCACTTTGTGAATGATGTAAAGGAAAAAAGCATTGACTTTGGTCGGCAAACTCATGTAGATTGGGCCCCAAAAGCAAAGCCTTTGCCACCCAAACTATATGAGTTTGCATGGGCGGGACCAACCATTCCCCCATGCGCATTGCGCCTTGGGCGAAAAACAGCGGGTATTCAATCATGCGGCATGGGCATACACGAAGAGGCTCCCGAAACAAAATTCCGAGAGCCTCGTGTCTAACATTAAATTCATTACGGGGGACTCATCGCTGCCACCTATTCCATGTCATCACTGACATGAGGTCGGCAACCTTCCTTGAGCGAGCACCCAAGCCGTGGCTTTCAACGGTCACGATCTGTCATTCAGGTCAATCTCCACCTAATGGGATTATCTTGATGGGACAAAGGTAGAAAAAACGATGGTATGCATCAATCCTTATTTATAAGGATTTTGTTGTTCGCGACCGTCAGGATGCTACATCCTACGTCAGCTGTTCATGGCACCACAATGGGGACAACGGCCCTTGTGCTGAATAATTTCACCACAGTTGCCGCACAAATAATGTGGTTGGGCGTGGCGCTTGTACTGTCGGATGGCAAACCAATAATAAGCCACAAGTAGGGGATAGCCTATATAATATAAGGTGGTAAGGCCGAAGACGATGTAGTTGACGGCACAGGTGGCCAGCAATCCGCTGAGGTACATCACGGCATCGCTGAAGGGTAGCTGGTGCCGAACGTCATCCACGGCCGCCAAACCCACGATGAGCATGGCCCAAACCGACAGCAGGAACACCATGAGCAGCAGCGGCACCGTGAAGGGATTGAGCGTGGGATGATAATAAAAATGCCGCCACATGTCGGGCTCGAACATCTGGATGCTGGCATACAGCGTGGCCGACGAGGCTACAATGAGGCACAGCAGCGTGGGATAAAACGAGTTGATGTCGCGGAAATGCACAATCCAAGCCTTGTCCTTGACAAGCCGGCGCATCCAATAGGCGATGGCTATCAGCGTGATGACCACCAAGAACACCAGCAAGTGGGTGTCCGAGAAGGTGGAAATAAACTGCGAGATGGGGTCGTCGGGCACCACGTTCGGCAGCATCTCCGATTCGTGAATCCACCCAATCGTGTGCTGGTCGCTGGCCAACTGCACCCAGACGGAGTCGATCGTATCGGTGGGCAGCATGCGAATGTCGGCCACTACCACATGACTGTGACGACCCAGCACTAAGCTGTCTGTCATGAATCCGGAAAGCAATTCTTCGGGTTGTTGCTTGAGCAGCACGAGCGAATCGCTCTTAACGATAAAATTATAGTTGTTGGTGTAATGGTGCTTGGAATAGAAATGCAGCGAGTCTACCTGTTCGGGGTTCAAGGGAACGAGAGCCTCGGAGGTTTTACTGGGTCGATGATAACAACCACAAAGCAGAACCATGACCACCCACAGCACCAGGCATCGGCACAGCATGAGTAACAGCTCACGACGCGTTCGCTTGTTTACGATGATTTCATTCTCCGGCATAGATATTCATTTGGCATTCGTCACACTTAAACTCCAAACGGAAGCGGCGCCCGTCACCCAGTCGCAGGTACAGCGGTTCTTTCCACGTAGGTTGCTTGCCACCCCGTTTTACACAATGTCCCAGACTGTAACGCAGACAGTGACGGCACTGCATCACCAGCACAGAATCGTTCCGTTTCGACCCTTCATCCGCCCCTTGGCTCACCTCATACGCATCAGCCGCGTTTGACAAGCCCTCACGTTGATAGAACGATTTGGACAACGTGTTGGCGATATTGTACAGATAGGTAAATTTACGGTATTCGGGTTGCCAAGTCAATGTGCCACTTGGCTTACGCGCCTGCGGAGTTGTTGGGGAGACAGACGCATGTGAGGATGGCGTTTCCACTTCGGCGGGGCGCTCCAACTCGATGGCTTGCACCACCTCGCGGCGCAGCGTTGCCAATGCGCTCGACGGGATGAAATAGGCATCGGCCTGTCCTTCCAGTTCAATCACGTCAGCCAAATAGGGCGTGTCGCCCAGCTTACCCAACTGTCGCAAAATATTGTCACGTTGCGGTTTCATGGCCTTTTGCTTGTCCATCTCCAGGACCTGGCAAGTGGGTTTAATGCCCTGCCCCGTGGCCGAGAGGGCAAAACCGTTATCGGTGACCGACAAGGTGAGCGTGATGGGAATCTTGCGCTCTGCCGTCTTCCCCTTCAACAGCTTGCTGAACGCCTCATCGCGATTGCGATACAAGGCCGCACCCGGTCGCAGGTTGTCCGGCATGCGCAGCGGAAACAATCTGTTTCCCTCTGCCCGATTGATGCGAACCCCCTCCAACTCATGTTCATCATTGATGAAACAAAGTCCGTCGCCATTGGCAAAACTGGCCGTTCCAGCGACATTGAACGAGCCTCGCCTGATTTCTTTCACCTTGCCAACATACTCGCCCAGTGCCTTCGGCGTGTCGGGCGAATAGATGTAAGGTTGCCTGCGATGCAGGAAATAATCGGTATATCCCCGGTTGAACGTCTTCTTCAAGTCGGGTTCAAAGTAATACGTCACCTGCCCCAACGATGTCCGGCAGTAGTCATCCCCGCGCTTCTCGATGATGCGGTTCAACCGCTTCGAGTAGGCCGACACCACATTTTTGACATACTCCACATCCTTCAATCGGCCTTCTATCTTGAACGAGCAGATGCCCGCATCGGCCATTTCTTCCAGGTGATCAATCTGACACAGGTCTTTCAGCGACAGCAAATGGCGCTGATGTTCTATCTCACGTCCTTGCGCGTCAATCAAATCGAACTTCATCCTACAGAACTGTGCGCATGCACCGCGGTTGGCACTGCGCTGAAAACAATACTGCGAGGCATAGCACACACCCGAATAACTCACGCAAAGCGCACCATGCACGAAGCCTTCCAACTGCACGTCAGGCACGGTTTGGTGGATGGATTTGATTTCAGCAAGCGACAGTTCGCGCGCCAGCACAACCCGCTCGAAGCCCAGACCATGCAGCCAGGCCACCTTTTCGGCCGTCCGATTGTCGGTTTGCGTGCTGGCATGGAGGGCCGGCAAGGGCTTCATGTCCTTGGGCAACAGGTCAAGTACGGCCATGTCTTGCACCAACAGCGCATCGACACGCATCTCCGTCAAGGCCCGCAAGAGCGCGCGTGTGTCCTCAAGCTCGTCTTCGTAGACAATGGTGTTGACCGTAACATACACCTTGGCACCGAACTGATGGGCATAGAGGCACAGCTCACGAATGTCGTCCAGCGAGTTGCCAGCCGATGCCCGCGCGCCAAACTTGGCCGCACCGATGTACACAGCGTCGGCTCCATGGTCGATGGCAGCCTTTCCACATTCCAAGTTTTTGGCCGGTGCCAGCAGTTCCAGTTTCCGCATTGCTTATCTTAAATATTCGTTCATCCAGTTTGTAAACAGCAGGTGGGCGTGCGCACGCCAAGTAACAAGCGGTCCCTTGGCGGGGTTGTCGTCACGGTAATAGTGCCGTGGCAGATCCACATCGTCGCGCTTCCCCGCATCACGATGGTACTCTTGGTCTAAAGTATCGGGCGCATACTCCATGTGTCCCGTGATGAAAATCTCCTTTCCACCGGCCGTCATACACATGCTCACCCCACATTCTTCCGACTCTGCCAACAGCGTCAGTTCAGGATGCTGGAGGATATCCTCCTTCCTAATCTCGGTATGGCGACTGTGCGGCATGCAAAACACGTCATCAAACCCACGGAAAATGGGTACTTCGGGATGCAGAACCTGTTGAGGAAAGATGCCAAACATCTTCTTCGGAAGCGCATATTTGTTGATACCTTCATGAAAATACAAGCCCGCTTGCGCCGCCCAACATATATATAAGGTGGATTTGAGCGAAGCTCTCGCCCATGAAAATATCTGCGTCAGCTCGTCCCAATAATCCACTTCTTCAAAATTCAAATGCTCTACAGGTGCGCCCGTCACTATCAATCCATCGAACGACTGTGATGTCAATTCGTCAAAATAATGATAGTAAGCATCCATGTGAGCAGCAGGCACATGCGTTGGCGTATGCGACCGAAGCCTCATCCACGCCACTTCAATATCCAAAGATGATGCCGACAGCAACCGCAGAATATCGGTTTCGGTCTGCAACTTGGTAGGCATCAAGTTCAATACGGCTATCTTGATAGGCTTGACCTGTCCATGCGCGGTCTTCTCTTCCCCGCGTTCCACGAGGATGTTTTCCTGTTTCAGCCGCTCGATGGCTGGAAAATTTTTAGGCAAATGCAGTGGCATAACTTCTTTGAATACACTCAATTGATCATCACGAACCCCCATGATTGCGTGACGTGCAAAGATACTAAAAAGATAAAACATTCAGTTCGCCTGACATGCATTTTTAACATGTAGACAAAAAAGGAATTATTTTGGGCGTATTTGCGCCATGTGGCAAGGTCGTTTTCAAATACGCAAAATATGGCGAGGTTGGTTGTTAAGAAAAAATCATGAATCCTCTTCCAATAGTCCCCGTTGCCAAATGTGTGTCTGCTCAATTTGATTTCATTCCTTCACGGGTGCTGGATGACCATTTGCGGGCGCAATAAACCCCATTCGCAGCCGCAGGATAAGGCAAGGAATGGTCGCTTCAGTTTAGTTTTTGTTTTCCGTTTCCCCCGGTTCTTCTTCAAATTCGACGTATTCGCCTTCGTCTTTTTTGAAGATTTTTTTGTTTATTTCGTCAGCATCCCGATGGTCTACCACCGTTTGGGTGGTGTTTCTATGGTGCTGTCGGTGCTGGGCTGGCCCCTTGGTCTGCTCTCTGAACAGTTTGGCACCTTCGCGGAAAATGCTGATAAACTTTGCTGCGGAAAAGCCTACCACCAGCAAACCGATGAGGAATATGATGAGAATTATTTTGAATATCATAGTTTCTGTTCTTTGTCGTGATTCATCTTGGTGATTTTTGTCCTGCCTGTAACAAACAATCCCAAGGATATGAGGAAGTAGGATGCAATGACAATCCACCAACCTTTCAACACGCCAAACGTTACAAGTACAACGGCGGTGAAGATGATGAAGCTGTGGCGGATGGCGTTGCCCTGCCATTTAAAGTTTTTGAATTTAAGGGCGAACATGGGAATCTCGCTGACCAAGAGATAACAACTCAACAGCAGCAGTACTAAAATGTATACCAGTGCACCTGCATTGTTTTCAAGCCAGGCAGGACTTGTGACGATGAGCGATCCCCAAAACAGGGCGTTCGCCGGTGTGGGAAGCCCAATGAACGAATCGGTTTGACGTGTGTCAATATTGAATTTGGCCAATCGCAGCGCCGAGAAAGCTGCCATGAGGAAGGCCAGAAAGGGAATGAACGTGCGGTAAAGGTCGAAAGAAAACGCCTCGGACGTAGTGAGAAACGACGGGTAGTCGATGACCATAAGCTCATTAAAAACCATGGTGGATGGTGCTACACCAAAGGTAACGCAATCGGCCAGCGAGTCTAATTCCTTGCCGATGGGTGAGGATACCTTTAGAAAGCGGGCCGACATGCCGTCAAAAAAGTCGAATGTGGCCCCGGCGAGTATCCATATCAAGGCCATCTTGGCATCACCGACAAAGGCGAAACAAGTTGCGATGCAGCCCGAGATGAGGTTGCTGCAAGTCAGTGCGTTGGGTATGTTTCTTTTGATGAAGTTGCTCATTTGTGTCGTAGAGGTTCGGTAGGGTGGTGCGGGTGACGTGCGTCACCCCAATTGCCGTTCCCGCTTTGTTTTATTTCAGTTTTGCAATGACGGTGTGGTCGCCTGTTGTTTTTTGTCCCATTTTTATGCACACTTCCGTTCCGAGCGGCAGGTACACGTCCACGCGCGAGCCAAATTTGATGAAGCCCAGGTGCTCGTCAATGTAGCAGTCTTCGCCTTCCTTGGCGTAGGTCACGATGCGTCTGGCCATGGCTCCGGCAATCTGTCGACAGAGAACGTCCACACCGTCGGGCGTGGTGATGATGATGTCGCTGTGCTCATTCTCCTCACTGGCTTTTGGCAACCATGCCTTGTGGTAGTTGCCGTTTTGGTGATGAACCAGTTTCACCTTACCGTCAACCGGAAACCAGTTGGCGTGAACGTTGAACAGGCTCATAAAGACCGAAATCATGAGGCGCTTTTCGTGAAAGTACTTGTTCTCTTCCACCTCCTCAATCACCACGATTTTGCCATCAGCTGGGGCCACCACAATCTTGTCGGTGTCCTCAGAAGGAAAATAGCGGATGGGGCATTGAAAGAAATTGATGACGATGCAATATATTGTTCCGAAGATAACCGTAAAGGCATAAAATGGGATTTTAGTTTCGAACGAACGCCATAATAGCAATGCAATGGCTGCAATGGCTATGAATCCCCAAATCAGGGTGTCTGTTCCTTCGCGATGTATACGGATTTTCTTCAGTTTCTTGATTCTTTTAATCATAGTATGAAAACCGATTAGAAGTTTGTGCAAAGATAATTGTTTTTCGGAAACCGCACAAACTTTTACGCTCATTCTTTGGCTGTGTCGCGCATATTGAGTACCTTTACGCTCCAAATAAATTGAGCACATGAACGATTTTGTCCACCTACACGTACATACTTATTATTCCATTCTCGACGGTCAGTCGCCCGTGAAGCGGCTCGTTGATAAAGCTGTTGCCGACGGGATGCGCGGCTTGGCCATCACCGACCATGGCAACATGTTTGGCATCAAGGAATTTTTCGACTATGCCAACACGGTTAACAAGCAGTTGAAGGCCGACGGAAAGCAACCCTTCAAGCCCATCTTTGGTTGTGAGATGTACGTGGCTCGGCGCAGTAGGTTCGACAAGGTCAAGGATATGGGCGACATGAGTGGTTACCACCTCATCGTGTTGGCGAAGAACTACCGGGGCTATAAAAACCTCATCAAACTGGTGAGCCATGCCTGGGAGGATGGCTATTACATGCGGCCGCGTACCGACCGTGAGGAATTGGAGAAATATCATGAAGACCTCATTGTTTGTTCGGCTTGCCTGGCCGGCGAGGTTCCACGCAAAATCATTGCCGGCGACATGGCTGGAGCCAGGGAAGCGGTAGAGTGGTACAAGCGAGTTTTTGGCGACGATTATTACCTGGAGATACAACGCCACGAGGTGAAAGACCCCTCCATTCGGGCCAATCGTGAGGCCTATCCCATGCAGCAGCGCGCAAATCAGGCGATTTTCAACCTGGCCAAGGAGTACGGCATTAAGGTGGTGTGCACCAATGACGTTCACTTTGTGGACAAAGAGAATGCCGAGGCCCACGATCACCTGCTGTGTCTGTCTACGGGGAAAGACCTTGACGACCCCACGCGCATGCTTTATTCCAAGCAAGAGTGGTTTAAGACCCGCGAAGAGATGAACAGCATCTTCAGCGATGTGCCAGAAACGATGGCGAATACCCTCGAGATTCTTAATAAGGTGGAAACCTATTCCATCAACCACGACCCCATCATGCCCAACTTCCCCATTCCCGAATCGTTTGGAAAGGAAGAGGATTGGAAACAAAAGTTTACGGAGGTAGATCTTCTTCGTGAGTTTACCACCGATGAGAATGGCGAAAATCCCATGTCGGAGGAAGACGCGCAGAAGCGGGTAGACCATCTGGGTGGCTACGAGAAGATGTATCGCATCAAGTTTGAGGCCGACTATTTGCAGCATCTTGCCTATGAGGGTGCCAAGCCGTTGTATGGCGACCCGCTGCCCAAGGAGGTGGACGACCGCATACGCTTTGAGCTTCATGTGATGAAGACCATGGGTTTTCCGGGTTATTTCTTGATTGTATCCGACTTTATTCGTGCGGCCCGAGAGGAATTGGGCGTGATGGTTGGACCGGGACGTGGGTCGGCAGCCGGGTCGGTTGTGGCCTACTGCTTGGGCATCACGAAGATTGATCCCCTGAAATACGACTTGCTGTTCGAGCGTTTCTTGAATCCCGACCGTATCTCCTTGCCCGATATCGACACCGACTTTGATGATGATGGCCGGGGGAAGGTGCTGAAATGGGTGATGGACAAGTATGGCCACGAGAACTGTGCGCACATCATCACCTACGGCAGTATGGCGACCAAGAACTCCATCAAGGACGTGGCGCGGGTGGAAAAACTGCCGCTGGAACGCTCAAATGCTTTGTGCAAGGCCATTCCGGAGAGGCTTCCCGATAAGATGAAAATGAACCTCACCAACGCCATCAAGTGCACGCCCGAGCTGCAGATGGCCGAAGCCTCTACCGACATACGCGAGAGCAACACCATCAAGTATGCCAAGATGCTGGAGGGAACGGTGCGGGGAACGGGCATCCATGCCTGTGGTTTCATCATCTGTCGCGACCCCATCAGCGACTGGGTTCCCGTGTCAACGGCCGATGACCCCGACTTTAAGGACGAAAAGACCAACTGTACGCAGTATGATGGGCATGTGATTGAGGAAACAGGACTGATCAAGATGGACTTCTTGGGGCTGAAAACCCTGTCGGAGTTGAAGGAAGCAGTAAAAAATGTGAAGCTGACGAAGAACATAGACATCGACCTCGACAAGATTCCCATTGACGACGAATTGACCTATAAGCTTTACCAAGAGGGGCGCACCATCGGCACGTTCCAGTTTGAGTCGGCCGGTATGCAGAACTATCTGCGCCAGTTGAGTCCGACGAAGTTTGAAGATCTCATCGCCATGAACGCCCTCTACCGCCCCGGTCCCATGGACAACATCCCGTCGTTCATCGCCCGTAAGAAAGGAGAGGAGGAGATTACGTATCCCATTCCGGTAATGGAGCGGTATTTGAAAGATACATACGGCATCACCGTTTATCAAGAGCAGGTGATGTTGCTCTCGCGCTTGCTGGCCAATTTCACGCGTGGTGAGAGTGACGCCCTGCGTAAGGCGATGGGTAAGAAGAAAAAGGCGATAGTAGATGCCATGAAACCCAAGTTTATTGAAGGGGGCAAGAAGAACGGATATGATGAGAACGTGTTGGACAAGATATGGGCCGACTGGGAGAAGTTCGCATCTTATGCCTTCAACAAGTCGCATGCGGCTTGCTATTCGTGGGTGGCCTTTCAAACGGCATACCTCAAGGCTCACTATCCTGCTGAGTTCATGGCAGCCATCATGAGTCGACGCAAGGATCAGATAACGGAAATATCTAAGTTGATGGATGAATGCAAGTCGCTGCGCATAGCCACGTTAGGTCCCGACGTTAACGAGAGCTATCAGAAGTTTGGCGTGAACCACAAGGGGGAAATACGCTTCGGTCTTGCTGCCATCAAGGGCATGGGTGATGCCGCCGCGACTGCCATCATTGAAGAGCGAGAGGCCAATGGACTGTACCAAGATATCTTCGATTTTGCACACCGAGTGGACTTTACGCAAGTCAACCGCAAAGCCTTTGAAAGTTTGGCGCTTAGTGGTGGATTCGACAGCTTCGGCATTCCACGGGAGAGCTACTTCACCGCCAACAACAAAGGCGAACTGTTTATCGACACGCTCGTGCGTTATGGACAGCTCTATCAGAGCAAGAAATCAGAAATAGAGCATTCGCTGTTTGGCGGCGTAGATGCCGTAGAGATTGCCACACCACCCATTCCTAAACCAGAGTTGTGGAGCAACATTGAGAAATTGAATCGCGAGCATGATTTGGTGGGAATCTATCTTTCGGCCCATCCGCTGGACGAATTCAGCATCGTGTTGAAGAGTATGTGTAATACTTCGTGCACCGAACTGGGCGACAAGGCCGAGTTGGCCAAAAAGGCTGACGTGGTTTTCGCTGGCATGATTACCGATGTGAAGGACAAATTTACGAAAACCGGAAAGCCTTGTGGCTTCGTGACAATAGAAGACTTTAGTGGAACAGGCGAGATAGCCTTCTTTGGTGAGGAATGGGGAAAGTGGAAAGGCATGATGGTAGTGGGCAGCACCGTTTATCTATCGGGCAAGTGTACGCAGCGTTATCGGGACAGCAACTACTACGACTTTCGCATCAACGATGTTCAGTACCTGCAAACGGTAAGAGACAAACAGATACACAGACTGACCATTGTCGTGGACAGCGAGGCCATCGATGAAGTGGTGGTGAACGACATCGTGTCGATGTTGCAAGATTCGAAAGGCAACACGCAGCTGTGCTTCCAGGTAGTGGACAAGAAACATCAAACTAGTATCTTGCTTCATTCAGGGCTTCAGCAAATCAGTTTGAATCATGACCTAATCAGATATATCGAAGGAAACCCCAATATGAATTATCTGGTGAATTAATTGGGCACGATGCTTGCATGATTCATGATAATCGTTTATCTTTGTCACATGGCTGGTTCTATAAATTAGCTTTGTCAGATTGCGAGACTGTTTTATATAAAACATAGTCTTACATAGTCTTGCATAGTCCTACATAGTCCCACCTAATAAAAACCGCAAGATGACAAAACGTAAACTGTCCAACATACTAAAACTTTACGGCGGTAATTATAGAACCGCCTATATAAAAATCAAATAAAAGATGGAAGTAAAAATCACAAGCGAGAATTTCGAGAGTTACAAGAATGGCGATCTGCCATTGGTAGTGGATTTATGGGCTACATGGTGCGGCCCCTGTCGCATGGTAGGGCCTGTCATCTCTGAGTTGGCAAACGACTATGATGGAAAAATCGTCGTAGGTAAGTGTGACGTTGAAGAGAATGACGACATCGCCATGCAGTTTGGTGTACGCAACATTCCTACTATCCTCTTCTTCAAGGGAGGAGAGCTGGTAGACAAATTCGTCGGGGCAGCCTCAAAGGCAACGCTCGATGAGAAGTTCAAGGCCCTGCTGTAATAGCGGTCAAATCAATGAGGAAAGTATGGCGGATGTAAGGCATCTGCCATACTTTTCTTTGTTTTTAGGAGGCGAAGGTAGCTTTTCGCGATTGTTCAGCAATAATTTAGAATGTCAATATTGTGGTATAATGGCACAGCTCTTTCATTTAAAGATGGTATATTTTGTTGTTGTAAACAACGTAGAAGAAATCAACAACGAAATAAACAGAAAACACGAAAATTTGTGAGTGATATTAAGAAACTAAAGAACGTAAACGTTCTGACGAAAAGAACGAAAATCAATGCGCTGGAGTTTCTCTCCGCTTATTCGTCAAATGAGAGAGGCTGCAACACTGTTTTTCGTTTTTTTAGATAGAACGGGACGTTCTTTCGTGAAATGTCTTTTGCGGCAATAT
>CAKOVA010000034.1 GCA_934120735.1 uncultured Prevotella sp. | reverse complement strand
TTTTTCTAAAAATAAACTTCCTATTCGGAATTTTTTATCTACATTTGTAACGTATTGATGAAGGGGACAACACGAGGATGTTACCCCGTCATTCATAAGAAGTACGAACCATGATGAGTGATTTGCTTTTGATATTAGCCATGCCCCTCGCAGGAACAGTGTTGGGCGCATCGTTTGTTTTCTTCATGAAGGACCAAATGTCAGCAGTGGTTCAAAAAGCATTGCTGGGCTTTGCGTCGGGTGTCATGGTGGCTGCCTCGATTTGGTCGCTGCTCATTCCCAGCATGGAACAATGGGCCGACATGGGTAAATGGCAGGTATTGCCGGCTGCGGTAGGCTTTGCGATAGGCATCGGATTCTTGTTGCTGCTCGACCATATCACGCCGCACTTGCACCTGGGGAGCACCGAACCCGAAGGGCCACGGGCGCATTTAAGTCGCACCACCATGCTCATCTTAGCCGTCACGATACACAACTTCCCCGAAGGAATGGCCGTGGGCGTGGTGGTTGCCGGTATGCTGCAAGGTGACGTAGGCATATCCGTGGGTGCTGCCATGACACTGTCACTGGGCATTGCCATCCAGAACATTCCGGAAGGAGCCATCATATCCATGCCCCTGAAATCTGAAGGTAAAAGCAAATGGCGCTCGTTTACCATGGGCGCACTGAGCGGAGTGGTTGAACCGATAGGCTCGGTCTTGGTCATTTTATTGGCCGCCTTGCTCACGCCCACGCTGCCTTTCATGCTGTCGTTTGCCGCTGGTGCCATGCTCTACGTAGTGATAGAAGAGTTGATACCCGAGGCCTCACAAGGCGAGCACAGTGACTGGAGCACCATCGGCTTTGCCATTGGTTTTCTCATTATGATGACACTGGATGTGGTGCTGGGCTAAAATTTACTTTGAACTTTGAACTTTGAACTTTGAACTTTATGACTAATAGAGATGCTAACTACTCGTCAACTCGTGAACTTATCAACTCGTGAACTTTGAACATTATTCCTTGCAAAGAAGCTAACAACTCGTAAACTTGTCAACTCGTGAACTCGTGAACTTATATAACTATAAAATATGACACTACAAGAGAAAACAATATTAGAAGAACGAATCGTCGATGTACTCAAAACTGTATACGACCCGGAGATACCCGTCAACATCTTCGACCTCGGCATGATTTACAAGGTGGACGTGCAAGACGACCATACGGTAGACATGGACATGACCTTCACCGCACCCAACTGCCCTGCGGCCGACTTCATCCTGGAGGATGTGAGAAGCAAGGTGGAAAGCCTCGAAGGCATCAAGGCCTGTAACGTGAACCTGGTCTTCGAACCAGCATGGGACCAGAGCATGATGAGCGAGGAGGCAAGGGTTGAATTAGGATTTGACTAAAGAATGGCAGCGCCTCCCGCTCAAAGCCCTCCACCCATAGCGAGGAGGAGCGATGAAGCTGGTTGGATAAACGCGTTTCTGCAATAATAGCCATGAAGGTGACAGGCCAAAGTAAACCAATCACGCAGTGACACCCCAAAAAGTTCAAAGAAAATAATTCCAAACTGAATATGAAAAACGTCTATTTCCTTTCTGATGCACATCTTGGCTCGTGGGCCATCCAACACCAACGAACACAAGAAAGACGACTGGTGCGCTTCCTGGACAGTATCAAGGAAAAGGCATCGGCCATCTATCTACTGGGTGACATGTTTGACTTTTGGAACGAGTATCGATATGTTGTGCCGAAAGGATACACGCGCTTCTTGGGCAAGATTAGCGAACTCACCGACATGGGCGTGGAGGTTCATTACTTCGTCGGCAACCATGACCTGTGGACCTACGGCTACCTGGAACGAGAATGCGGTGTGATTGTCCACCGAAAACCCTTGACAACAGAAATCGGCGACAAGGTGTTCTTCTTGGCACACGGTGACGGATTGGGCGATCCCGACCATCAATTCAAGCTGCTGCGCAAGATTTTTCACAACCCTACCTGTCAGCGTTTGTTCAATGCCATCCATCCGCGGTGGGGCATGTGGCTCGGACTAACCTGGGCAAAGCACAGTCGTTTGAAGCGAGCCGATGGTAAAGAGACGCCTTATCTTGGGGAGGACAAGGAATATTTGGTGCAGTTTACCCACGAATACATGAAGACTCACGCCGACGTAGACTATTTTATCTACGGACACCGACACATAGAACTCGACCTGACGCTGAGTCGCAAGGCCCGCATGTTGGTCCTGGGCGACTGGATATGGCAGTTTACCTATGCCGTCTTTGATGGCGAGCACATGTTCATGGAGCAATATATCGAAGGCGAAAGCAAACCATAAATACAAATAATACATCAATGAAGACTAAATTCCTAAGCATGGTTCTCTTCTCATCCATGTTATTTTCGGCGAGCCAAGCAGTGGCTCAGCATCACGAATTCGCTAACTACAAACGGTATGCACAAGATAACGCCCGACTGGGAAAGCCGACCAAAGGTGAAAAACGCGTCGTGTTTATGGGCAACTCCATCACGGAAGGATGGGTCAAGCAGCACCCCGACTTCTTCAAAAAGCATGGCTATATCGGCCGAGGCATCAGCGGACAAACTTCCTTCCAATTTCTCCTGCGCTTTCGCGAAGACGTCATCAAGCTACAACCCAAGGTGGTTGTGCTCAATTATGGAACCAATGACATCGCCGAAAACACAGGGGCTTACAACGAAGAACTGACCTATGGCAACATCATCTCGATGGTGGAGATGGCTCGCTATCACAATATCAAGGTCATCTTGGCCTCCTGTCTGCCTGCCCGCAACTTCGGTTGGCGGCCCGAAATCAAAGACGGAATGCAGAAAATTCGCAGTCTTAACGCGCGAGTAAAGGCGTACGCCAAAGCCAACAACATACCATACGTAGACTATTTTACGGCCCTGCTTGCCAAAGATGGCAACGGCATGGACAGCCAATACACACCCGAGACCGTACATCCCAACCTTGCTGGCTATGCGGTGATGGAGAAACTGATTGTGCCCGTGGTTGAAAAACTGCGCTAATGGCCGTCGCCTCGCCCTTCTCGCGCCCGCTCTATGTGATGACAAAGCCTGCGGGCGCATCATGTAACCTGGCTTGTGAGTATTGTTATTACTTAGAGAAGTTGCAGCTGTATCGCCACGATGCACGTCACGTCATGAGCGATGAAATGCTCGAACGCTTTGTCAAGCAATACATCGAGAGCCAGACCATGCAGCAGGTTCTTTTCTGCTGGCATGGCGGAGAAACGCTCATGCGCCCCCTGTCGTTTTATGAAAAGGTGGTCAGATTGCAGCGTCAGTACGCGCAGGGCAGGCAGATAGACAACGTCATACAGACCAATGGGACGATGATTGACGACCGCTGGGCCCATTTTTTCCATGACCAGGGTTGGCTGGTGGGCGTTTCCATCGATGGTCCTGAAGAGTTTCACGATGAGTACCGGCGCAACAAAGCCGGCCGACCTTCATGGCGTCAGGTGATGAGAGGCATCAACTGCCTGAACAAACATCAAGTAGAATGGAATGCCATGGCCGTGGTCAACGATTTCAATGCCGACTATCCACACGATTTCTATCAATTCTTCAAGGACATAGGTTGCCACTACCTGCAATTCACACCAATCGTCGAACGAATATCTACCCATGCCGACGGGTGGCATCTGGCATCCATGGCTGATGACGCGCAAGCAGAGTTGGCTGACTTCTCGGTTACGCCCGAGCAGTGGGGACACTTTCTTTGCACTGTTTTCGACCAATGGGTACGCAACGATGTGGGTTCAACTTTCGTGCAGTTGTTTGACACCACACTGGCCAACTGGATGGGCATGGAGGGCAGCTTGTGCACCATGGCCAGAGAATGTGGGCATGCTGGCGTGATGGAATACAACGGTGACGTGTATTCGTGCGACCACTTTGTATTTCCCGAGTACAAACTTGGCAACATTCGTGACAATACCTTGACAGAGATGATGTACAGTGAGCGTCAACGAGCCTTTGGACAAAATAAATACCGCTCTTTGCCACAGCAGTGCAAAAGCTGTCACTACCTCTTCGCCTGTCACGGTGAATGTCCCAAAAACCGATTCTCTGAAACGGCCCAGGGTGAACCTGGACTGAATTATCTATGCCAAGGTTACTACCGTTTCTTTGAGCATGTGGCTCCATACATGGATTTCATGAAGCGCGAACTCACGGCTCACCGTCCTCCATCCAACGTCATGGATGCAATCAAGAACGGCCAATTATAAGAGGATGCAGTATGTTCCCATCCTTTTATAACTATTCAGCAGCAGAAAACGCCTTATCGCTTTCTCCTCTCATGTGAGGAAGAATACCTGTGCATCGGGTGCTTCGCAGCCCGTCTTAATCTTTGCCTTGGCGCACTCGCTCCATTCATCAAAGCCATAGGTAATCGACTGCTGGTCGTTGGTTTCAAGCAAATGGCGCAACACTTGTGGGTGTGCGCCATTATTATAATCACATTCAAAACTGATCAGGTCTGCCTCTTCTTTCAGCTTATTTGTTGAGTTTGATGGCCAATTTCTCCAGCATATCTTTGGTCATGCTTTCCAAATCGTAGGTAGGGTTCCATCCCCATTCAGCACGGGCGCAACTGTCATCCATCCTGTCGGGCCAGCTTTCAGCAATGCTCTGCTTCAGTGGATCCACGTCATACACCATTTCAAACTCAGGCTTTTGCTCCTTGATGGCCGCATAAATCTCCTCTGGGTCGAAGCTCATCGACGCGATGTTGAACGCGTTGCGGTGTATCAACTTGTCTGGATTGGCCTCCATAAGCATGATGGCAGCCTTCAACGTATCGGGCATGTAGATCATGTCCATCTTGGTACCGGCCTTGATGGGACAAACAAAGCGGTCGCCGCGTACGGCATTGTAATAGATGTCGACGGCATAGTCGGTGGTACCACCACCAGGAGGAGTGACGTACGAGATGACGCCCGGGAACCTTACCGCGCGCGTGTCTACGCCATATTTATGAAAATAGTAATCGCTGAGCAGCTCGGTGGTCACCTTTGAAACGCCATAGATGGTCTGTGGGCGCTGAATAGTGTCTTGCGGCGTCATGTCATGCGGCGTGGTAGGACCGAACGAGCCTATCGAACTGGGGGTGAATACGGCACAATGATTCTCGCGCGCCACCTCCAAAATGTTCCATAGGCCATCAATGCCAATCTTCCAAGCCAGCCTTGGTTTCGACTCTGCCACCACAGAGAGCAGGGCAGCGAGGTTGTAGATGGTGTCAATGTGATAGTCTTTAACCACCTTCGCGATGAGTTCCGCGTTCGTGACATCAGCCACGGCCGACGGTCCATTCTCCTTTAGTTCACCGGTAGGCTCTGCTCCGATGATATAGCCAGCCACAACATGACTGTTACCATACTGTTTTCGTAGTTCTCTGGTCAACTCCGAACCAATCTGTCCGGTTGACCCAATGACCAAAATGTTCTTCATTATTCTTGATGTGTTTTAACCCTTAGTAGACGATTTAGTGTAAAAATAGAGCAAGCCGAACATAGAGAAAGTTTATTTTCTATATTGAGGCGCTGCTTGTTTGATGCAAAATAACAACTTTTTTTTGAGATCCCCGAAAGATTCTGGTAAGAATTTGAAAGTCAATCTTACTTTTTATAAAAAATAACATGAAATCTGTTGTCATGTCAAAAATAATGACTTACTTTGTAGGAAGAACAAATTAAAAACCTAATATTATGTACGGTAAAATGAAAGAACATCTTAGTCAGAGCCTCGATGCACTAAGAGAAGCAGGTCTATACAAAGAGGAAAGAATCATTGAGAGTCCGCAAGACGCAGCCATCACGGTGAAAGGGAAGGAAGTGTTGAACTTTTGTGCCAACAACTATCTGGGACTTTCCAACCATCCGCGCCTGATTGAGGCGTCCAAGAAGATGATGGATCGCCGCGGGTTCGGCATGTCTTCGGTTCGTTTTATCTGTGGCACACAAGACATTCACAAAGAGTTGGAAGCCGCCATCAGCGAATATTTCAAGACCGAGGACACCATTCTCTACGCAGCGTGCTTTGACGCCAACGGTGGATTGTTCGGTGCATTGCTCACCGACGAGGACGCTATCATCTCGGATGCGCTCAACCACGCATCCATCATCGACGGCGTTCGGCTATGCAAGGCTAAGCGTTACCGCTATGCCAACGGCGACATGGCCGAGCTGGAGAAATGCCTGAAAGAAGCACAGGCACAGCGTTTCCGCATCATCTGCACCGACGGCGTGTTCTCGATGGATGGCAACGTGGCACCGATGGATGAGATTTGCGACCTGGCAGAGAAGTATGATGCTTTGGTGATGGTAGACGAGAGCCACTCGGCAGGCGTGGTTGGCGCCACCGGTCACGGCGTGAGTGAACTGAATGACACCTACGGCCGCGTGGACATCTACACGGGAACGTTGGGCAAAGCCTTTGGCGGCGCACTCGGAGGATTCACCACTGGCCGCAAGGAAATCATCGACATGCTGCGCCAGAGCAGTCGTCCGTACCTCTTCTCCAACTCGCTTGCACCGAGCATCATCGGTGCCAGTCTGGAAGTTTTCAAGATGTTGAAAGAAGGCAACAGCCTGCATGACAAGCTGGTGGAGAACGTTACCTACTTCCGCGATAAGATGTTGGCAGCAGGATTTGACATTAAACCCACGCAGAGTGCCATCTGTGCCGTGATGCTTTACGACGCCCCGCTGTCACAGAAATATGCGGCAAAATTGCTCGACGAGGGCATTTACGTCAGCGGCTTCTACTATCCAGTAGTTCCGAAGGGCGAGGCTCGCATCCGCGTTCAGCTCTCTGCCGCACACACGCGCGAACAACTGGACAAGTGCATCAATGCCTTTATCAAGATTGGCAAGGAGTTGGACGTGCTGAAATAATGCGCGTGCGACACCTAACGCACCTTAAAAAAAACAAACTTTTCTATAGAATTCAACGCTGTACGGCTCTGGCTGTGCAGCGTTTTTTATGGTACGGGGCGGTCATCATAACTGGCTGATTTTCAAAAGCAAAAAAACCAACTCTGAAAAAGCTATGGGATTAGGGTGCAAAAGACATGACTTTGGCGCCCAAATTCATTGACTTTGATGCCCAATCTGCATGTTATTGAAAACCAATTGCCGCACGCGAAGGAAAAACAATAAGGGTGGCGTGTCAAAAAACAGTAACTTTTTTTGACACGCCACCACTTTAAAGCATCGGAATGATGATGCCATCTGCGGCTTTTGTGGACGCACTTACCTGTCCAGTCCGCAAAAGCAATCAAGCATCATGGCTTTCTCGGAATCTCGCAAAAGAACAGGCAAATAAGGCTACCATACCAAATAAAAGTTTCTCTTTCTCATGTAATAGATTTATCTAAATAATGAATGATAGGTACGGCATCAACCATACCCATGCAAAAATAAGGATTTTGTTTGTAATATCCCGCCGGCTGCGCAAAAAGTTGCATTTATAAACAGAACTTACCTGCACGCACAACTTCGTTACGGCTACAACCTGCCTTCCTCACGATAGCTGTAGTAGCGGCCATCGGTGACGATGATGTGGTCGAGAAAGTAGATGCGCATGGTTTCGGCGGCCTGTTTCACGCGCTTTGTCAGTCGGTCGTCATCGCTGCTGGGCGTGGTGTTGTTGCTGGGATGGTTGTGGCACAAGGCCAAGACCGTGGCGTTGCTAAGCACTGCTTCGCGCATGATGACACGCACGTCGACGGCCGTTTCGCTGATGCCGCCATGACTGATGCGTACCGACTTGATGAGCTTGAAGTTTTGATTCATCAGCAACACCCAAGCCTCTTCCACGTCCAAATCTTGCATGCGGGGGTGCATGTAGTCGTAGATGGCGGCGGCCGACCCTAAATCTTGTCGCTCTTCGGCCCGCTCCATGGCTCTTCGCTTGGCCAGTTCGCAGGCAGCCAGGATGGTGATGGCCTTGGCCGGACCGATGCCCTTGTAACGAGTAAGGTCGTGAATGGACAGTTTGCCCAGACTATTGAGGTTGTTGTTACAGCCGCTGAGCAGGCGTTTCATCAAGTCAACGGCACTCTCATCCGTCGATCCCGACCCGATGAGAATGGCCAAGAGCTCGGCGTTTGACAGCGAAGAAGCCCCTAGTCGCTCCAATTTTTCGCGCGGTCGGTCGTCTTCCGACCAATGGTTGATGGCCAGACGCATGGGAACATCCTGTTTGTTCTCATCCTGCGGAGAACACGTGTGACTGCTGTCCTGGGGGTGGGTCATGATGGCAACTTTATCGATAGAACGTCTTGTCGAAAGCATGGAACTCACCCTTACCGCGCAGGCAACGCTTGTACCAGGCGCTGATGAAGCCAAGGCCGTAGCCAAAGAGCTGGATGAAGGCGGCCCGAATGCTGAGAAATCCTATTCTTAGGCTTTCATTGCGGTAGGAAGAGTCGATTAAAATGGCCAGACAATAGATGACAAGCGGTGACAACCCGCCCCAAAAGAGATACTTGCCAACGCTATGCGAGCTGAAATGGTTGTTGGGTCCCGACCACAAAATCAGTCCGAAAATCATGAGAAAACACAGCAACGTCACGCCCAAGGTGAACACCGTGGGCAGCAGATGCACCAGCTTGAGGCTCTCGGGGTGCTTCTTATAGAGGTTAACGCGGGCAATGCCGCTGTTGAACACCTGTCGGAAAAACTTGCGAAAATCAGTACGGCGCTTGTGCCACACCCACGCTTTGGGGAACAACCGGCAGGAGTAGCCGCCTTTGAAGATGCGGATGGAGAAGTCGATATCCTCGCCAAAGCGCATCTTACTGAACCCCCCAAGCTTCTGATAGACGTCGCGTCGAACGCCCATGTTGAACGAACGGGGATAAAACTTGTCGAGTTTTTTCTTGCCACCACGAATGCCTCCCGTAGTAAAGAAGGCGGTCATGGCATACGAGATGGCCTTCTGGGTGTCGCTGAACGACGGATGTGCACGGTCAGGACCGCCGAATGCGTCGGCCGGAGCAGCCTTCAGCTCCTGTTCCACCTCATAAAAATAATCGTGCGGCACCACCACATCGCTGTCCAGAATGATGAGATACTCACCCGAGGCCCGCTCAGCACCGTAGTTACGACTGTCGCCCGGGCCACCGTTTGGCTTCATGAAATACTTGATGTCCAGCAGGTTTGAATATTTCTCACACACCTTATCACAAGGACAAGATGACCCATCCTCGACAATCAGCACCTCAAAATCGGTGAATGTTTGTCGCCGCATACTCTCCAAGAGTTCATCTATCTCGTCCGGTCGGTTGTACACCGGAACTATTACGCTGTATTTCATATTTTTAGTTGACGAGTTGACAAGTTTACAAGTTGACAAGTTGATGGTTTCGATGCAGCACATTATGGGTTTCGGTGCAACGCACTATGGGTTTCGGTGCAACGCACTATGGGTTTCGGTGCAACGCACTATGGGTTTCGATGCAGCGCACTATGGGTTTCGATGCAGCGCACTATGGGTTTCGATGCAGCGCACTATGGTTTTCGATGTTGTGCACTGCGAACGGCAGATGCGTCATCAACTATAAAGTAAAAGAGGTTACAACACCCATTCCGATGCAGTAACCTCTCGTTCTTCCTCTCTGTAAAGAGAGACTTGTATATTCTTTATAAAAGACGTTTATTCGCTCACGCGGTTCAGGTAACTGCCATCACGGGTATCTACCTGAATCAGTTCGCCCTCGTTGACGAACAGCGGAACACGCACTTCCACACCTGTTTCGAGCGTAGCTGGCTTGGTAGCGTTGGTGGCGGTGTTGCCCTTGATGCCCGGTTCAGAGTGAGTGATACGCAAAACGGTCTTCACCGGCATTTCAGCCAACAGCACACTGCCGTCACTGGTGTCAGTAACTACCTCTACTACGTCGCCTTCTTTCATGAAGTCACCACCCGTCACAGCTGACTTGGGCAAAGGAATCTGCTCGAAAGTTTCCTGATTCATGAAGATACAACCAGTAGCATCTTCATACAAATACTGATAAGGACGACGCTCAACACGCACATCTTCCAACTTGAAACCTATCTGAAAGGTACGTTCCAAGACACGGCCGTCTGAAACATTCTTCAGCTTGGTAATCATGACTGTGTTACCCTTGCCCGGCTTTCTGTGCTGAAAATCGATGCAAGTCCAAATCTTTCCGTCAAGACGGATACATGTTCCGATCTTTATTTCCTGTGAATTGATCATTTGTTTGTTTATCTTGAAAAAATTATATATGTAGCTTGTAACTCATTATAAAACGGTGCAAAGTTACGAATAAATTGCAAAAAAGCATACTTTTTGAGCCGAAAAATAGTTTAATCCTTTGTTATTCCGAAAATAATGAGTACTTTTGCACCCCAAAGTAATCAGAAAACAATAATATAAATATCAATAACAATGAAGAGAACATTTCAGCCACACAACAGAAGAAGGGTGAACAAACACGGATTCCGTGAGAGAATGGCAACAAAGAATGGTCGTCGCGTACTGGCTTCGCGTCGTGCTCATGGCCGCAAGAAATTAACCGTTTCTGACGAACATCACGGCAAATAAGCAAGTATAGCTTATCGGGCGTGACGCCAAAAAGCAGCAAAGAATTAGGTCTTTGCTGCTTTTTGCATCTTTCAACGCACCTGTGGCGGCAGTTAATCCACACTCAACGCACCAGTGTCAATAGTTAGCCTGCGCTGAAAAAACAAGAACTTTTATTTTGTATTATCTGCGAATTGACCTATCTTTGCATAAAACAGGCAGCGCCTCGGCAATTGCAAACAAGCTTGATTGCGTTCGGCTTGCGCTGTTTTTGCATAAAACAGCCAGCGCCTAAGCATAGTAAACAAATTTGCTTTTTGTGCAATTTGCACTATCTTTGCATAAGATAGGCATCGCCTCAGCAATTACAAACAAGCTTGATTGCGTTCGGCTTGCACTATCTTTGCAAAAAGATAGGCAGCCATGAATTTGGCCATGCTACATCAACAAGCCATCAAGAAAGGGAATGAAATCATCTGAATTTTTCAATAAATTTAAGAGCTTTTACCTGTGGGGGAACCTCCTGGGCATGGCCGTCGCCATTGTTTTGGTCTGTCTTGGTGTGCGGTATGGCCTTGACATCTACACGCACCACGGTGAAGCGATTGCCATCCCCGACGTGAAGCGAAAAACTTTCAAGGAAGCAGAGAAAATATTAAGTCAGCTGGGCTTTAAGGCTGTGGTGAGTGACACGGGGTATGTCAAGACAATACCCCCCGATTGTGTGTTGGAACAAACGCCCGCGGCAGGCGACAAGGTGAAGGCAGGGCGCATTATCTACCTCACCATCAACGCCTCAAAATCGCCAACCATCACCCTGCCCGACGTCATTGACAACAGTTCACTGCGTGAAGCCATGGCCAAACTTACCGCCATGGGCTTCAAAGTGGGCACACCTCAATTCATTCCAGGCGAGAAAGACTGGGTGTACAGCATTTTGGTTCGTGGAAAACATGTGGTGACAGGCGACAGGATTTCCATCGAAGACACGCTGATTATACAAGCGGGAAACGGCATGCGCGATTCTACTGACGTGATTGACTATGTAGATCCGGTTTATCCTGAATATGACTCAAGCGAAGAGGATGACGTAGATGGATTTGAAGAAGTGACGGGACCAGTGACGGAAACGGAAGAAACGACAACTCATCCGCAAGAGGTCAAGCCGCTAAACCCGACCAAAACGGAACCCACCATGCCGCAGAAGAAAGAACCGACGGCACCCAAGAAGAACGAGCCAGCGACGCCTAAATCACCCAAATCCACACCAAAATAAGAATAGATGGCTGAAGAAGCACAGGACATGACGTTGTTGGAAGACGATGAGGAACAGCAACTTTATGAGCATTTCCGCATCGTTGTTGACAAAGGACAGGAGCCTTTGCGGGTGGACAAATATATGTTTGAACGCCTGAAGCACTCCAGTCGCAACCGCATCCAGAAGGCGGCGGACGCCGGTTTCGTGCATGTAAACGACCAACCCGTAAAGAGCAACTACAAAGTTCGCCCCTTGGATGTCATCACCCTGATGCTGGACGCGCCTCAACACGACCACACCATCGAGGCCGAAGACATTCCCTTGGACATCGTTTATGAAGATGCCGACCTCATGGTGGTTAACAAAGCGCCCGGCATGGTGGTGCATCCAGGTGCTGGAAACTTTCACGGAACACTGATTAACGCCGTGGCTTGGCACTTGAAAGACTTGAGTTCGTTTGATGCCAACGACCCCGCAGTGGGGCTTGTTCATCGCATCGACAAAGACACCAGCGGACTGTTGGTCGTAGCCAAGACGCCGCTTGCCAAGACAAAGTTAGGACTTCAGTTCTTCAACAAGACCACTCACCGCAGCTACAACGCCTTGGTGTGGGGCAACTTCAACGAGGATGAAGGGCGCATAGAGGGCAACATCGGGCGAGACCCAAGGAATCGGTTGCGCATGAACGTGTTTCCGCCCGACAGTGAGATTGGCAAAAGCGCCGTTACACATTATCGCATACTCGAGCGTTTCGGCTATGTAACGCTCGTAGAATGTATCTTAGAAACGGGAAGAACGCATCAGATACGCGCCCACATGAAACACATTGGGCACCCGCTGTTCGGCGATGAGCGATATGGTGGTACCGAAATTCTGCGCGGACAGCGCAGTTCAACCTACAAAGCCTTCATCCAAAACTGTTTCACGGTGTGCAACCGACAAGCCCTGCACGCCAAGACATTGGGATTTGTGCACCCCACAACAGGCCGACAGATGGACTTTACCTCCGACTTGCCCAACGACATGCGGCAGCTCATCGACAAGTGGAGCATCTATATTCACGGCACTAACAACGATACTTTTGAAGAATAAACAAAAATATACATCATCTATGAATTATCTGAAACGCAACATTGCCATCGTCTGCGGTGGCGATTCATCAGAATACGACGTATCCATACGTTCAGCACAAGGCCTCTATTCGTTTTTCGACAAGGAGCGATACAATGTCTACATCGTCACCATCAAGGGACAAGACTGGAACGTTTGCTTTGATAACGGCGACACCGCCAGCATCGACAAAAACGATTTCTCGTTCGTGAAAGAAGGTGAAGCTGTGCTTTTCGACTACGCCTACATCACCATTCACGGCACCCCAGGCGAGAATGGCATCCTGCAAGGCTACTTCGAACTGTTGCATATACCCTACTCTACCAGCGGTGTGTTGGTGGAAGCAATGACCTTCAACAAATACGTACTGAACAACTACCTCTCCGCATTCGGCATCAATGTGGCCAAAAGTATGTTGGTGAAACGTGGAGAAGAGGACCAACTCTGCGAGCAGGAGGTTGAAGATGTCCTTGGCATGCCCTGCTTCGTCAAGCCTGTTGCTGACGGTTCGAGCTTCGGAGTGACCAAAGTAAAGAACACAGATCAGCTGGCTCCGGCCTTGCGCAGGGCCTTCATGGAGAGCGACACGGCCATGATTGAGCATTTCATGGATGGAACCGAACTGTCCATCGGCTGCTACAAGACCCGCGAGAAGAGCGTGGTGTTCCCCGCAACAGAGGTGGTGAGCAGCAACGAATTCTTCGACTACGATGCCAAATACAATGGTCAGGTGCAGGAAATAACGCCTGCCCGCATCTCTGAGCAAACCGCCAAGGAGGTTGCTGAGCAAACAAGTAGGATTTATGACATCCTCCAATGCAACGGCATCATTCGCATTGACTACATCATCACCAAGGACGAAGCGGGCCAAGACGTGGTGAACATGCTCGAGGTGAATACCACTCCCGGCATGACACCTACCAGCTTTATTCCACAACAGGTACGCGCCGCAGGCCTGAACATCACCGACGTGCTGACCGAAATCGTAGAAAACCAATTCTAACTCCTCATCATGCATATCCCATCCGAATTCGACTCCATCCGTCCTTTCGAGCCCGAAGAGCTGCCGAAAGTGTTCGATCGGCTATTGGCCGACCCACAGTTTCAGCAGGTGTTGGCCTATCTTTATCCCAATGTGCCAATGGATGCAATTGCCCAACGGCTGCATGCCTGCAAGACCAACGTTGAGTTTCAGAAGGCTTTCTGCTATGAATTCTTGCAAAAGCTGTTGGCGCAGAAAGCCAAAAGTTGCGACATGGATGCCACGGCCATCAGCAATGAGCGCAACTACACGTTCATCAGCAACCACCGTGACATCGTTCTCGATTCGGGACTGTTGGCGAAACTGCTGATAGACCACAACTTTCCGACCACCTGCGAGATTGCCATTGGCGACAACCTGCTGTCACTACCATGGGTCAAGGACCTGGTGCGGGTCAACAAGGCCTTCATTGTTGAGCGCAGTGTGTCGTTCCGAGAGATGCTCGCCACCAGCAAACGGCTCTCCGCCTACATGCACTTTTCCATCGGAGAGAAGAAAGAAAACATCTGGATTGCACAGCGCGAGGGACGCGCGAAGGATTCTGACGACCGCACGGCAGAGAGCATATTGAAGATGATGGCCATGGGTGGAGAGGGCAACATCATTGACCGACTGCAACAACTGCATTTGGTTCCGCTGGCCATCTCGTACGAATACGACCCCTGCGACTACCTCAAAGCGGCCGAGTTCCAACTGAAGCGTGATAATCCTGACTGGCAAAAAGGACCGCAAGACGACATCGTGAGCATGCAAACGGGCATCATGGGCTACAAGGGACACATCCACTATCACTGTGCACCCTGCATTGACGATTACCTCAGCACGCTGGATGCCAACATGCCGAAGGCTGATTTGTACCGCATGATAGCCGCACACATCGACCAAGAGATACACCGTAACTACCGCATCTATCCCAATAACTACGTCGCCTACGACCTGTTGGAAGGGAACAACGCCGCATCGAGCCACTACACCCCGCAAGACAAAGCAACATTTGAGCAATACTTGTCGGACCAACTCGCCAAGATAGACATCCCCAACAAGGATGATGCCTACTTGAGAGAGCGCATGCTGACGATGTATGTCAATCCTCTGAAAAACCATTTGGCCGCATGTTGAAACACTCCGTCCTTGCCTTGAGCTTTGTAAGCCTGTTGACAGCCTGCACCATCGACCCCTACGAGGCAGGCGACGGACAGTACTCGTACCTCAAAGCCGAGATGGCAGACATGCACACCGCAGCCAAATGCAAGGTAGATTACGTGGTGACAGACACCGATGAGAAGCTCACATTCAGCCCTCCCTTCAATTGTCATTGGGCCACCACGCCTGACAGTACCTACCGAGCCATGCTCTATTATAAAAAATCACCTGACAAAACGGAAGGTAACACATGCGTCAAGGTGTGGGTGCTGCGTCCGATGAAACCATCAAAGGACACCCCCACCGATCCCATAAAGTTGCAAAGCAGCTGGCTGAGCCAAAACAAAAAGTACATCAACCTGCGGTTGGGCGTGATGTCTGGAAAGCCCGATGACGAGAAACAGAAGCAAAAAATTGGCATCGTACTCAACAAGCAAGTGACGCACGCCAATGGCAAGAAGGCCATTGACCTACAGCTGTTGCACAACCGCAACCAGGTTCCTGCCTATTACACCAACACCCTTTACATCAGTATTCCCACGGCTACCTACAAATCCGGCGATTCCATCCGCCTTAAAGTAAACACCTACCAGGGCATGGTGGAGAAAACCTTTGTTTTGTAGGCTGTCGATGCACCATCTTTTCAACGTAATTGTAACCACCACTGCCAATCAAAGGCATGCGGTTTTCATACATTATTTCCCCAAAATCTCATTCTCAGCAGCAAACATAGAACAGCCCCTTGCCATTCATTCCAAGTCCGCACAGATTATTGTTTTGCTTGGTTTATTGTCTGCTCTACCATAATATATAAGCTACAAACAGCGTTTCTTACACCTCCTATATACGGTATAATCATGTAAGAAACGCCGTATTCTTTTTAGTGTCCCATACGTGAGGTATCAACCTTCTTTACTTTCTTTTCCTTGTAACCGCCGAACTTATAGACAAGAGTAAAGGTAACGGTGGACCAATTGTTGTTGATCTTCATACGAAAGTTTTGGTTGCCTTGTACGGAACGGGTGTCGTATTTATTGTTGAAGATGTTGCTGCCATTGAGGCGCAACCCCCATTTTCCATCATGTGACGACCATTGCAGTTTGGCATTCATTCGGAAGATGGGACTGATGTCGTAAACTCCTTGTATTGCCTTTGACTGAAAGAATGGATTCAGAATAAGGCGCACGTCCTGTGTTTTGCAAAGTTTTACCGATGCGGTACCTCCAAATATGGCAGAAAGTTTCTCACGATTGAATGGCAAGTCGAAGAAATGGCTGCTCTTGTCATGCCTATAAGTCCCTACGGCAAACACGTTTCCGTTGAGCCATTTGCCCGCACTGAAGATGGCAGAGGCCTGCAATCCGAAGCTATTTGAATAATCGAAGTTGGTTTCCTTCATGATGACAGCCACTCGGTCTGCTGTCTGATAAGGCAACTGCACGGAATAATCTGGCTTCAGACTTGCGAAAGTCATCAGCGTATAACGTCTCTTGATCTGCCACATCAGGTTGACATTATAATAGGAATATGGTTTCAAATCGGGATTGCCATGTACCTCTGTGTAGGTGGATGAGTAAAACACATTGCTCATGGTTGACCAATAGCTCGGAAACACAGAATTGGAATTGAAGGAGAGGTTGAGCAAATGGTTGTCGTTGATGCTCCACAAAGCATTGAGCGTAGGATAGATGCGCCATTTATTCCACATCGGGGAGTGATATTGCTCGGCAGCAACGGAAGCCTCAAGACTGATTGCCTTGTTGACCTGCTTGCTGAAACCTGCGTACATGTTCCATATCCGCTCATTGATGTCAACACTACTGGTCGCATTGGGCAAGATGTTTCCCTTCTTATCGAGGGTGCTCTGATAGCTCTTGTTGCTCGCAAACTGTCCTTTCACGCCATACGACAACCCCCATCCATGCGCCAATGAATGGGTTTGATCTGCCGTAAACATCCATTTGTTGATGGTCTGCTCATTGCTACTTGTCAGGTTGCGTTTTGTTTCTGTCGTATTTGCATTCACCTGCATCATGCCTTCAAGGACTTGTTGCTGCGGCGTGCGATAGTAGGTGTACGATCCGCTAAGGGTAAGTCCGAAAGGAAGTGAGTAGTTGACATCCACATTGTGCAGATACACATGACTGTCATGGTGCGTTCTGCTTACACTCAAACCTGTCGTTTGGTTGTTGGAACTGGCATTTTTCCAATTTCCGGTATAGGCAATGTCGAGACGATGATTCTTGCTGAACGCATAATTCATACCCAATCGGTAGTAGTGCCTAATGCCAAACGACTTCTGCCAAGTTTCGTCATAATAGCCTACACGTTTGTTGCCCAAGGGATGATTGGCTATGTGCGAAGATTCACGGTATGAATTGCCTTCAACGAATTGATAGTTTGCATCCAGACCAAACTTGCCTCTTTGCATGGAAAGGGAAAGGTTAGCAAAGCCAGTTGAATATTTTCTTTGCTGCAATCCACCAACCATCTGTCCCGACAACCGATTGGTGCCAGCATTATCTTTCGTGACGATGTTGATAGCCATGCCACGAACATGATAGCGAGCTGGGGCAGACAACATCACCTCTGCCTTTGCCAACTGTGCTGCAGGCATCGCTTTCAGTCTGTCTGCCAGCTGTTCTTGCGTCAACGTAGTGGCTTGACCATTGATAATCAGCGTCACCGCATTGCCCAAGAGGGAGATACTACCAGTGGCATCGCTGACACCGGGAATGCGTGTAAGCGCCTCGTAAGCGTTGTCGGCAGGTAACTGCTTCAACAGCAGTGGCATATTGTACAATAGCATGCCACGCTCTACCTTGACGATGGGGCGCGAGCCCTTTACCATTACTTCAGGAAGATTGTGCATCATGGACTCCATGGTGAGCGAATCTTTTGAACTTTGCGCTTGTGCTTGAATGGATAAGGTGGATACCAAGACACATCCCAAGAAAAACATTCTACATCTCATTTGCTGCTGATTTTGATTGAGTTTGACTGATTCGACTAATGTATTCAGCGCAAATTTATAAAATAAAATCATGAATCTACAAAAAAACTTGTATATAAGTGGCAATGATAGCATTACCAACAGAAGCATCAAGGAAAAGGCACAGCGCTCTCGGGCATGATTCAATAATAAAGAAGAAAGGCCGTCCACCGGCGAATGCCACCGATGTTCAATCTACAAAAGAGAGTTTGGAACGGAATGCAGGCGTTTGGCAAGCACCTATAATTCGTTGACTATTTTTACCAATTTTCACCCTAAAAACAGCCACTCAAAACTTTCAATCTGGAAAAAATCAATAGGCTGGCAGGAGGTAAACAGGGAGTAATTTGGCCAAGAAATTCGGCTATTTACCATCAAAAGCATGCCTTAACCTGATTAAAGACATCACTTTGGCAGACAATCTACAGGCTGTTGGCCTGCTAAAGCATGCATATTGCCCGCTTAAAGCAATGCTTTTGTCTACAAAACGCATGTAGCATGAGAGCCAACTGTCGGGAAAAGACCATAAAACCCTATTTATCAACGAGATATAAAAGTTGTTCATGCTTAGCGTATTTTCGTCCAGACGCAAGGTTGTTTACAAATACGCCCAGCATGAAGAGGCACGTTGTCAAGGAAAATCATACATACAAATCTGCATCCTGACAACCTCACTTTTTCACAAATAGTTTGTAAACCTTTAATAACCCTTCTTTTCCTTCGCTGGCTGGGTGACGCAATGCCCCGCGGGCTGAAAGCCCAAAAGCATATAGCCCAGGGCAACACCCTGGGACTGGGATGCGTTGAGGTAACTGCGTCCTGTAAGGACAAAAGCATTTGGCTGTCATTGTATTACGCTTGCTTTTGCCCCTGTAGGGCGTACAGCTTGTCACGCCATTACCAAGGGCGTTGCCCTGGGCTATATGCTTTTGGGCTTTCAGCCCGTATTGTCGCTCAACACAATGGGGTGCACTGCATTTTCCGTCTTCGTCACCTTTCCATCATGAACTTGTAGGTTGCTGATGCTCGGTATGATGATTAAATCGAGTGACGAGACGACGTAGTCACAAGCAAGGTTGTTTGCAAATACGCCCAGCATGAAGAGGCACGTTGTCAAGGAAAATCATACATACGGACACTCATCATTCTCATCCGGTCAACGTGAATAAAGCGTAAACTTAAAAGGGGATACACCGTTTGGCATATCCCCTTTAACTTGTTTTTATATCGAAGAAAGTTATTTTTCTGTCACCAATCGCATGGTGTCGCGTGCGATGACAATCTCTTCATCGGTAGGAATCACACAAACGGTGACCTTCGAGTCGGGGGCAGAGATGATGGCTTCCTTGCCTCGAACCTTGTTGGCTTTGGCATCCATCTTTACACCCAAGAACTCTAATCCGCTGCAAGCCTCGAGGCGAGTACTTATCTGATTCTCGCCTACGCCAGCCGTCCACACGATGATATCAACGCCACCCATAACAGCAGCGTATGCACCAATGTATTTCTTAATGCGGTAGTTATACATCTTCAGTGCCAACAGAGCCTTCTCATTGCCCTCTTCGGCTGCCGATTCTATCTCGCGCATGTCTGATGAGATGCCGGTAATACCGAGCACACCACTCTCCTTATTCAGGAAATCGGCCATTTCTTGGGGCTTCTTGCCCAGTTTCTCCATGAGATAGGTAACAGCAGAAGGGTCGATGTCGCCCGAACGCGAGCCCATCATCACACCAGCCAAGGGGGTCAATCCCATGGAGGTATCGATGCACTTGCCGCCCTTGATGGCTGTAACACTGGCACCATTGCCGATGTGGCAGGTGATGATGCGCATATCCTTGATGTCCTTACCTAAGAATTCGCACACACGTTGTGACACATATTTGTGACTGGTGCCATGGAAGCCATAACGGCGTACATGATATTTTTTGTACAGTTCGTATGGCACGGCATAGAGATAAGCATAATCAGGCATGGTGCTATGGAACGCATTGTCGAACACACACACCTGTGGTGTGGTGGGCATGAGCGCATCCACGGCACGCAAGCCACGCAGATGACCGGCATTGTGTACGGGAGCCAGGTCGCACAGGCTTTCGATTCCGTCTTCTACGTGCTTATCTACAATCACGCTATCCTCGAACAGGTCACCGCCTTGCACAATACGATGCCCTACGGCATCAATCTCGTTTAAGGACTTGATAGCCCCAATCTCGGGATCGGTGAGCAAAGAGAACACGAAGTTCACGCCTTCTTTATGGTCGGGCATGTCGTGCATGATTTTCTTTTTCTCGCCATTAGGCAAGGTTACTTTCACAAAGGCCTCATCGAGACCAATACGTTCTACACCTCCTTGAGCCAACACTGACTCATCGGTCATGTTGTAGAGTTTATACTTGATAGAGCTGCTTCCGCAGTTTAATACTAAGATGTTCATTTTTTAGTTTATGAGTTTTTTAGTTTGTTAGTTGATAAGTTTTTTAGTTGACGAGTTTACAAGTTCACGAGTTCACGAGTTAAAAGAGCCTCTCCCCCTACCCCTCCCCAAAAGGGAGGGGAGTAGATGGCTTGGCTTGTTTGTATTTTTTCTTTGTTAAAGCCTCTCCCCCTGCCCCTCCCCAAAAGGGAGGGAAGTAGATGGCTTGGCTTGTATTATTTTTTCTTTGTTAAAGCCTCTCCCCCTGCCCCTCCCCAAAAGGGAGGGGAGTAGTTAGCTGTATGATGTTGAATTATGTTGTAGAACTATCAATTTGTGAGCTTATCAATTAAACCAACTATCTATTCCCCTCCCTTTCGGGGAGGGGTTAAGGGGTGGGGCTGTAACTTGTAAACTATATCACTCCTACTCCTCTTTCTTGGCATCTTGTGCCTGGCAAGCGGTGATGGCCACCATATAATAGATGTCGTCTACAGAGCAACCACGACTAAGGTCGTTCACTGGGCGTGCAATTCCCTGCAAGATAGGACCTATGGCAATGGCATTGCCCAAACGCTGAACCAGCTTGTAGCTAATATTTCCTACTTCCAAATTGGGAACCACCAATACGTTGGCATTGCCAGCGATAGCACTTCCCGGTGCTTTCTTTTGTCCTATCGATGGCACCAGCGCGGCATCGGCTTGTAACTCGCCATCGATTTTGAGTTGTGGCGCACGTTGCTTTGCTAATTTTGTAGCCTCGGCAACCTTGGATACCACTTCATGAGAGGCACTGCCCTTGGTAGAGAAACTCAACATGGCTACGCGCGGTTCCTTAAATCCTGCCACACTCTTTGCTGTTTCAGCGGTAGTCACGGCAATTTGAGCCAACTGATCCACATCGGGAACAGGGGTAACAGCCACGTCACCCATAACCACTACTCCATCCTCACCATACTCCTTTGCCTGTGTAATCAACAGCATGGCACCACTCACACAAGTAACGCCGGGTGCGCACTTGATGATTTGCAATGCCGGGCGCAATGTATCTCCCGTCGTACTTAATGCACCACTAATTTGTCCATCAGCACCTTCGGTCTTGATAATCATACAGCCCAAGTATAAAGGATTCTTCACCAACTCACGTGCTTGTTCGAGCGTCATGCCCTTTTTCTTGCGCAGTTCGGCTAACAGTGTAGCATATTCTTCACTCTTGGGATTGTTTTCAGGGTCAATGATGGTAGCCTTGTCAATATTCTTCAGCGCTCGCGCTTCTGCCAGTTTGTGAATCTCCGTTGGGTTACCAATCAAGATAATGTCTGCTATGTCGTCGGCCAATACACGGTCAGCGGCACGTAGCGTTCGCTCCTCCAATGCTTCGGGGAGCACAATACGTTGTTTGTCGGCTTTTGCTCGCTC
>CAKOVA010000033.1 GCA_934120735.1 uncultured Prevotella sp. | reverse complement strand
TCTTGGCTATGTAATTCCCGCTATTAGGGCTTACTCGGGACTTCCACCCGTTAGATAATGCTCATGCCGAGCGTACAACAAAAAGTCCCTAAGTTATTGTAACTTAGGGACTTGGCTCGCTACGCGAAGCGGAGAGAGAGGGATTCGAACCCCCGGCACCTCTCAGTGCGACGGTTTTCAAGACCGTTGTAATCGACCACTCTACCATCTCTCCTTGATTATCATCTTTGATGAGGTATCAGCCGAAAAGCGAGTGCAAAGGTAAGGGATTTCATAGAAACAAAAGAATAAAAACAAAAAAGAATGATGTAATTAAAATTTGTTAACAATTATTGGGTATCATACACCTACCGCTGAATAGTCACAGGGGGTGGTAGGCGGATTCCAAAGGATTTCATCAGCAAGTGCAGAGGTTTCCTATATTTGGGCGACTTCCATGTTCTGCTTGCATAGCGAAGCTCTGGCATAATGGGAAATATCGTTTGTCGCCATCAAGAATGAAACGGCGTACGAGGAGTGAGGATGATCCGCGGGCTCTCCCCTACTCTTTCAATTCCTCCAGGTAATAACTGATGCGGCCGCCAGAATCACCAATTTCTGCTTCTGCGTGGTACCAACTCACAATCTGCAACTTGAAATAACGCTTGCCATCGGCCGTGCGCACGACGTAGGTGTGAAAAGACGGAGTGTATACTGGGGGCGGAGCTAAAAAGGTAACGGCGTTGGCCAGGATGGGATTGGCACTCGTATAGGTGGTGGCCGGTCCGCTGTTGGGATCGAACCAAGGGTGTTCGTCGACGTCGAGATTGTGGGTAACGCAATGATGTATCCAGTCTTTCTTCGAGTAGGTGACCGACACGGTGGAATCATCTACCGCCCATGTCAAATTCCTGGGCAGCTGGCTCGCCGTCATCCACTTGTCGTACTCGCCGTAGCCCAAGTCGGCCGCTCCTCCCTTTCCAATTCCCGACGTGCCGCTGTTGGTGCGCAAACGGTGTCCGCAGAAAGCCAAGTCCCAGTCAGTACGATGGTACTGTTCGCCCTCGCTGATATCCTGGTTGGGTGCGGTGCGGTTGAACACCTGTCCCGTACGCAGATTGAAGTACATCCAATCATTAGTGACGCCTGTGTTGTAACCAGTGATGCGGGGCAGCGTATGTCCCGTGAACTCCTCGGCATCGTACCGCACACACGAACCAAGGAGGGTAAGCGTGAGAAGTAGGACTATGTATTTTTTCATCGTTTTCGTTTCAGAGATTTTACGAGTTGGTCGACCAAGAATTCCACCTGCACATAGCCGCGTGCGCCACAGGTTCCTGGCACGTTGAACAGGGTGACACCCGAACCTAAGGTACTGGGCTTGTAGTTAAAGAGGTTGTCGATGCCCAAGGTCACTTTGGCCTGGTTCCAGAACGTTTGCACCACCGACAGGTTGCAGATGACGTAGGCGGGAAGCGTGCAGCGGAAGTAGGCATCGTAACTTTTTTGTTGGCTGCCCACCCAGATGCGGTCTTGCACATCAAAGCATTTCTCTCCCATGAAAGAAGCACTGAAGATGGCTTTCAACCGATAATTGGGCTTGTTCAGCGTGTAGTCTAAACTGCCAGTCGCCGCATGGGGTGAGGTGGTGTTGAGCTGCAAACCCTCCAGCTTGCAGACGTTGACGTAGCTGTAAGTTCCGTTGAAGGTGAAGCGCTGCGCGAAGTTCCATTTCAAGATGGTTTCGAGTCCCACGAACCGCTGGTTGGTGAGATTGGTGTACTCAAAGTTGTACTGCAAGTCGTAGATGCGCCACACTCCTTCTATCTTCTTTCTGAAAAAGTTGGTGTAGGCGTTGACGTTAACAAACACCTTGCCGTCACTATACTCAGTTCCCAAGGCGATATAGTGGTTTTTCTCTGGTTTTAGCTGATCGTTTCCCCGTATCTGGAACATGCCCATGTGGTCCCAATTGAAAAACAGCTCCTTGATGCTGGGTGCCCGGTAACCCATGGAGTAGTTGGCCCGCAAGGCCCAATGGTCATCGGGCGAATACTTGGCTGCAATCTTTGGCATCCACATCAGTCCGAAGGCTTTTGAGAAGTTGGTGCGCACGCCCGTTGACAGCATCCACTTACTGTTCACCTGCCATTCGTCTTGCACGAAATACTCGGTTTCGTGCAAGGCGCGCGTCGTCATGCGTCGGTTCACAAAACGGTCGCTGGTGAGATTATCGGTGACATGCTCCACGCCCAAAATCAAATCATGGTTGGGAAAGTAGTTGCTGGTGATGCTGAATCGCGGCTCAAAGATGGTGCTTTGATACACCTTCTTGCGCAAGTTCATGCGCTCGTGTCGCTTGAACCGATCGTAGAAGTCGCCGTGCAGACTTAGATGAATGCTGAACCAATTCTTGACATCGTAGCGCAACTTCAGTCCGGCCATGTAGTCGCGGCTTTGCGAGAAGTTCATGTCCTGCAACAAGTCATACGAGTTCATGAAAAAAGCCGACCCATAGAGCTGCAGCGACAAGTGCTTGGACGGTTCGTAATACAGCTTCTGCGCCACCGACAAATGTTCTTTTCCCTCTATGCCCAAGGGCGGACGGTCGGCTGATGAAACAAGCGTGGTGTCGTGTGGTAAGAAGGGATTGGCCTCCTTCGTATAAGTCTTGCTGTCGTGTTTGGCTTGGTACAGGTAAAAAGCATCTGACGAGCTGTACCACACGTCGGTTTGCGTTGTCCACGCCCCTTGTTTTGCTCCAGCCGAGAGCCACGCTTGCAGATTGGGCCGGTCGGCGTTTTTCTCGAACATATATGGAAAATCGGTCGGCGAAGGGTTCTTGTAGTTGTGTTGATTCATCTGTCCCCAGCGCAAGCCGGCCCTTACATCCAGCGGTCGGTCGGCTTTCTTGGAGATAAGATTGATGACTGCCCCCGATGCCCTACTGCCATAAAGGGTGCTGCTGGCTCCCTTCACGATTTCAATGCGGTCGATGGCATGCAGGTTGAATCGTTCGTAGTCCAAGTTGCCCGCCATCTCGCCCGTCATCCGCTCACCGTCTTGCAAGAACAGCACATGACGAGCATCAAGTCCCTGCATGGAGATGTCGTTGCCGAAGGCCACTTTCTGGATGTTCAGTCCCGGTGTTTCCTGCTGCAAGGCGTGCTGCAGGTCGCTGTATCCCGCATCGATGAGCTGTTTTCCTCCCAGGACTTGTGTCGTCACGGGCGACAACTTGATGGGGCGTTCCGTTCGCGAACCCGTCACCACCACGTCGTGCAGATGCAAAACATCCTCATGCAGGATGATGCTCACCACCGTGTCATGAGGTTGTATGTCGCCTTTTCGGGGAACATATCCAATGGCCGATACTTCATAATAAAGTGTTTTAGGCGTTTCGGTACGAATGTAGGCATTGCCCAGGCGGTCGGTCACGGTATGGGTGGCGTCGGCCATGGCTCTATTGCCAGCCACGGTGACACGTGCCGCTTCGATGGGTTGCCGTGTTCCCTCTTGGCGTACGGTCAAGCGAAGGTTGTGTTGGGCCTTGACCGGGGTACAACAGAGAAAGGCGAGAAGCAGCGACTGGATAAAGAGTTTGGTGTTTACGATGTTTGTTCTAATCATCTTTGAGGCTTACCGTTGGACAGACCATGAGCTACAGCTCACCCTTCTGCTTTTTATAAGCCACCAGGTCGGCTTGATATTGTTTCACTTCCTCATCATATCGATCAATGCGGTGTTTGTCCACTTTCTGCAAGAAACAATCGGAGTACACGTTCATTATGTTAAAGTTGATGTTCATGTTGATTTCGTGGGTCAACACATTGTAATAACCTTTGATGATGGCTCCCTGCTTTTGATCCAGCGGTTTACTTTCCCGATCAGCGGTTTTCGACAGTCCGTCCGTACCATAAATCTTGACCCATCCGCTGCCTTTGTATTCTTTTTGCTCCCACGAATTTAGTGCATACAAGCGGGCTTTTGACTGAAAGTTGATGATGAACGGCATGTTGGCGACATGGAAATCAATCAGCCGAATCTCCACCTCGTCACCCTGCCAGGTGAAACTGAATTTCGTGGGGCACCCCGTTTCCAGTCGTGTCATGTCCACGTCACCAATAAAGGTTCTCGTGGACAGCACCACATTGCCCGACAGCACCTCTTTAGTCTGTGCGGTGTATTCGTCGCTCACCGAAGCCAACTGCAAATCGTCATCACTGTGACAGGAAGACAGGGTTATCATCAAGATGCTGATGAGGAAGCCAAGTGGCGCAAGTTTGTGGATAAATGGATTCATTGTCTATATTTTTTGTGGTTGGAGAAATAAGGTACGGGAGTTAAGGGGAGTAATGGGGGAGTTAACGGGAGTTAAGGGAATCTCCCGCCCAACTCCCATTTCTACACGAGGGACTGGTTATTTTCCTCCGTGTTGTTTTTCCTTCTCCTTGGCTTCTTTGAATTTTTTCATGAACTCTTGCAGCTCAGCATCATAGTTCTTCAGTCTGTTCTTGTCAACCACCTGACGACCACACTTTGCAATCATAGGCATGGTCTTGCCCATGTTGAAATCCATGGTGAACTCAATCTCGCGCGACTTTACATTGTAATATCCCTTCACCGTAGCGCCGCTGCCCTTTTTGTAATCACCTACTGGCGTTCCCGGCATGGCCAAGCAGCCGTCGGTGCCACTAATCTTCATCCAGCCATCGCCCTTCGGTGCGTCTTTGTCACCGGCTTTCACATCCTCAAGCATCGTACGACAGCCGAAGTTGATGGCAAATGGCATCGACCCAATTTTCAAGTTGTTCAATAAAATAACGAGCACATCCTTGTCCCATGTCAGCTTGTATTTCGCCGGACATCCTTCGGGCAAACGAGTGATGTTAAAATCATTCATGAAAGCCGCCGTGGAGAGTACCACCTCGCCATTGAGATGAGCCTTGGCCAACTCGATATTAGACACTTTAGTTTCTTCTTCATCATTGTCGCACGACGAAAATCCCAGAACAGCAAACGCCATTAAACAAACTGCTGCGAAAACATTTCTCATTTTCATAACGTATTAAACACAGGTGAGTCCTATAAATTAGCTCGGTCTGACACATGCCTCTTCTTCTCTAAAGAACACAGGCAGAACAAACGTAACCCACATCATTTTTTATTGAATTTGAATAATTCAGGGGTGGTAATTTATAGAACCCACCTTGGTTTGTTAGTAAATGCTTCTTTTGATTCGCTGGCAAAGGTAGAAAGATTTTTAAAACTGCACAATCCTCATTTATATGGAAAATAAAGCAGGAAAAAGCCGCACGCCAACCCTTCTATCTTCAGCCGAATGGTATCGAATCAGGTTGAGCAGGTTAATTGCAATCATCTGGTGTTGTATGACAGACAGTAAGCAACATTCTCCTAACAATCTGATTCATAACAATATACAAGCATGTGCAAACTCTTTGACTTTGGCCTTCAAAGTCCATCAGTTTGGCCTGCAATTGCAAATCATTGACAGTCCAAATACAAAGATGTTGTTTCACCCTTCCAATTTGTTATGAAAACAAGGAAAAATGATTGCTTTTGGCAATCAACAACTTTTTATCATAAAAAAAAATCGAGACATACTTTCACGGCTCTTTCATTAAAAAAACAATAAATTTTATTTTTTTAAACAGCGCAGATGAAATCAACAACGAAATAAACAGAAAACGCGAAAATTTGCAAGTGATGTAAAGGAACTAAAGAACGTAGACGTTCTGGCGAAAAAAGCTAAAATCAATGCATTGTAACCTCTCTCCGTTGTTTCGTCAAAAGTGAAAGGCTGCAACGCTGTTTTTCGTTTTTTTTTAGATTGAACGGGACGTTCTTTCGTGAAATGTCTTTTGCGGCAATGTTTTTTTAGATTCTTTTGTGTCTTTCGTTGTTAAAAATCATGGTTTTCATCTCCATATTTCTTCCACAAAACTTGTCTGTTTTATGAATAATTGTTATTTTTGCATTAACAACTACAGAAAAATGTAGATTTTCACACTTTTCTGCACTTAAAAATGTAAATAATGGAAATACGAAGAGACATCATAGACACCTTGAGGAGGTGGAAGGAAAAAACGGACAGGAAACCAATTCTATTAAAGGGAGCAAGGCAGATTGGCAAGACATGGGCAATGGAAGCGTTTGGCAAGGAGGAATTTGACTATTGCGCCAAGTTCGATTTTGACCGTCAGCCAGAGTTAAGGTCTGTCTTTCAAACTTCCAAAAGTCCGGAGAGAATTCTGAAAGAGCTTTCGCTGTATACGGAGGTTCCCATTGTGGCAGGTAAGACGCTGATAATCTTCGATGAGATTCAGGAGTGCGAGGAGGCATTGAACAGTCTAAAATACTTCTATGAAGATGCGCCAGAGTACCATGTCATTGCCGCTGGCAGTCTGCTTGGCGTAGCGGTGAAGAGGCGCAGCATGACGGTTCCAGTGGGCAAGGTAAGCATCATGCGTATGTATCCCATCACGTTCAGAGAGTTTCTGCGTGCTGCCGATGAGAAAACGTTTAGCTATGTAGAAAATCTGCATGATGCCAGTCACCTGCCTGAAATTGTCCTCAACAAATTGAAAACGGAGTACAGACGTTACCTCGTGTGCGGCGGCATGCCCGAGGCGGTCATCAGCCTTCTTGACAACAAAGGCATGGAGGCTGTGGAGAAGGTGCAGCAAGACATTCTTGACCTCTACGAACTTGACTTTGCCAAGTACGCTACGCCGAGGGAGATTCCACGCATCCGTGCCATCTGGCGCTCGCTGCCCTCGCAACTTGCCAAGGAGAACCGAAAATTCATCTTCAAGATAGTAAAGCCAGGCGCAAGGTCAAAGGACTATGAAGACGCGCTGCTTTGGCTGGAGGATGCCGGAATGATTTACAGGGTGTTCAACATTACCAAACCCGGACTTCCTATTTCAGCCTACGCAGATCCGTCGGCTTTCAAGGTATATGCTTGTGATTGCGGGTTGCTTCGCCGACTGGCACGGCTTCCTGCCACTGTCACCCTGAATGCCAATGCCAACTATACGGAATTTAAGGGCAGCATGGCGGAGAACGCCATCTTGCAGTCGCTCATGCCGTTGTTGAATGACGACATTCCGTATTACTGGTCGCCCGACAGTCGTGCGGAGATAGAATTCGTTATCCAGTGGGGTGAGCGTATCATACCGATAGAGGTAAAGGCAGAAAATTGTGTGAGTGGCAGAAGCCTGTCTGTCTATAACGAGCGATACCACCCACAGGAACGTATTCGCTTCTCTTTCCTCAATTTACAATACAATGAGGGATTGCTCAGTTGTCCTTCACCCTTGGCAGATTGGTTTTATAGGCTTTTGCCAAATGAACAAGAAACTAGGGTTTGCCCCACTATTGAAAGGTAATGACGGTAAAAGCGGTGAAGAGCGAGGTGTTGATTGTGCCCGATGCTACCGGTATTGCCCATCCTACCACCGACGCAACTACCCAAAAGGACGGCGTTTATACCCTTGACGGGGTGTATCTCGGCACCCATGTGGAGAGCTTGCCACGAGGTGTGTACATCGTTGGTGGCAAGAAGATTGTCAAGAATTAAGGCCGATAACAAAAGAAAAGAGGGTGTATCATAACTTGTGCGTATGATACACCCTTCTTTTTTGTACTATCTCTGGCTTAGATGATAAGCTTGAAATCTATCAAAGCCAATTCGCTGAAGCCAGCATCTATCATCTTAATCGCTGCAGTGGCAGCGATGCTTATATCTCCCAGCCAATGGCACTGGCTCCCAACACGGCGGCCGATGAACCATCAAGCCCGCTAATCAAGAACTTGGCCTTGTCTTTAAATATCTTCAGCACATGCTTGTCGTAGCTTTCCTTCAAAGGCTTCATCAGCAAATCGCCAGCCTTCGTCAAGCCACCGAAGAAGATAAATGCCTCGGGTGAAGAGAAGGCGGCAAAGTTGGCACAAGCCTCACCGAGCATTTCGCCCGTCATCTGATAAACATGCTGCGACAGCTTGTCACCCTTACCTGCGGCAATGCTCACATCCAATGAAGTAATGTCTTCCGGAATCATGTCGCGCAAGATAGAGGGTTCTTCGGTTGTCTCGAGCAATTCGCGAGCCGTACGGGCAACACCGGTAGCCGAGCAATAAGCCTCCAAGCAGCCGAAGCGACCGCAACCACACGAACGTCCGTTCTCACGACGCACCACAACGTGTCCCAGCTCGCCAGCGAATCCATCGCTGCCATACACCAACTGACCATTCACAACGATGCCCGAGCCGACACCTGTACCGAGGGTGATGACGATGAAATTCTTCATGCCACGCGCCACGCCATAGGTCATCTCACCGATGGCTGCCGCATTGGCATCGTTGGTAAGTGCCACGGGGATGCCCAACTTATCAGAGAACAGCTTGGCCAAAGGCACAATGCCGTTGTGTCCCCAGCTGAGGTTGGGTGCAAACTCGATGGTTCCGTTGTAGAAGTTGCCGTTGGGTGCACCGATACCCATGGCTTTAATCTTGTCGATGCCGCCCACTTGGTCGATGATCAACTGCAAAGCCTCAATGGAAGCGTCTACATAGTCGTCTACGTTGTCATATCCTTGCGTCTTGATGGATGTGGTGGCCTTGATGTCACCACGGCTGTCAACGATGCCGAAGACAGAGTTGGTTCCACCTAAGTCTAAACCGATTACATACGGTTTCAATTCAGAAACTGCTTTCATGTGATGTTTTCGTTTTTATTATAAGTTAGTATAGAAATCGTTTACTACCTCCCTTTGCGGGCGTGGATGCGTTTCGGCTCTCGGCTGCATCAGCGTTGCACCCTTCGACTTGCACGAGGTACGCCATGCCCTTTCGCACGCAGACGAACCCTATCGGGAAGACCTAATGAGGGGTTCTTACACGTTTCGCAAAGGTATTAAAAAACTTGTATAACACAAACTTTCACATCATAAATTTGTGCATCTCGCATAATTTTCGCAATTTTGCATACAATATGCCGTTTGAGTTTCACATTGATATCATCGACCAGATTTGGAAGGGCATCATCATCGGAGTGATTGCTTCGGGACTGATGGGTCCCGTGGGTGTGTTGTGCGTTCAGCGAACGTTGAACAAAGGGCGCTGGTATGGCTTGGTGACAGGTGTGGGCGCCGCTTTTTCAGATATCATCTACGCCCTGCTCACGGGTTTGGGCATGAGTTTTATGATGGATTTGATTACCAACCCCAAGAATCTTTTCGTATTACAGATATTGGGCAGCATTTTGCTTTTGCTGTTCGGCATTTACAGTTTTCGTAACAACCCCACAAAGCACATGCACGTTAGCGGTAAAACGAAGGGTACATACCTGTACAACGGCATCACAGCTTTCTGGATAACGTTTTTAAATCCACTCATCATCCTGCTGTTCATCGCCATGTACGCGCAGTTCAAGTTTGTCGTCCCCGACCATCCTGTCGAGATGGTGAGCGGTTACTTAGGCATCTTTGGCGGTGCACTGCTGTGGTGGTACGGTCTGACATGGGTCATTGATAAGGTGCGTGGCAAGTTTGACGACAACGGCATCGTGATTATCAACAAGATTATTGGGAGCATCGTCATCGTGTGCTCCATCATCATCCTCATCGGAACGGTGTTCAATCTTTACACCTTCCACTATTAGCCAGTTATTGTCAAACCGCTGACTGGCACGACGTGCCGATACCGTTTCACTTGGAAACGCCGAAGCACCCCATCGAATATTCAACCTCATAATACAACATCAAACGTGTATATCTCACAACAACTACGCAAAAAGAGCATCGCCGAATACATATTATATATGTGGCAGGTAGAAGACATCATCCGCGTGTACGATTGTTCGCTGTCGCGCATCCGCCGCGAATACATCAGTCAGTTCGACTACACGGACGAACAGAAGGAAGAAATGGTAGACTGGTATGGCAACCTCATTCGCATGATGAACGAGGAAGGCAAACGACAGGGCGGACACCTGCAGATAAACCAGGTCATCGTTACTGACCTCATTGACCTGCACCGTAGACTGCTGCAAAGTACCAAGTTTCCCTTCTATTCGGCACAGTACTATAAGGTGCTGCCGTTCATCGTGGAGCTGAGGCGTAAAGGCGAACACGAGGAAGAAGAGATTCAGGTATGTCTCAACGCCCTGTACGGCGTGATGCTGCTGCGGTTGCAACACAAGGACATCTCGCCCGACACCACACATGCCATTCAGGAGATTACTACTTTCATCGGCATGCTGTCTGACTATTATATTAAGGATCGCAACGAAGGACTTCAATTTGAGGAGGATTAAAACAATGAACATACTCATTACAGGCTGCAACGGCCAACTGGGAAACGAAATGCAGGTGCTGCAGAAGGATTATCCTGAGTACCACTGGTTCAACACCGACGTCAACGAACTGGACATCACCGACAGCGACGCCATCAACAGGTTCGTGGAAGAACACGAAATCGATGGCATTGTGAACTGCGCCGCCTACACGGCAGTGGACAAGGCCGAGAGCAACAAGCGATTGGCAACGGCTCTCAACGCCGAGGCGCCAACTTACTTGGCTGTTGCCATGGCCAAGCGCGATGGATGGATGGTGCAAATCAGCACCGACTATGTATTCGATGGCACGCAACACACGCCCTACACCGAAAGCGACACACCCTGCCCCAACAGCGTGTATGGCGCCACCAAGTTGGCTGGTGAGGTGGCCGTGGCGAAGACATGTCCAAAACATGTCATCATCCGCACGGCGTGGCTCTACTCTACTTTCGGCAACAACTTCGTCAAGACGATGTTGCGACTGGGGCAAGAGAAACAGCAGCTGGGCGTAATCTTCGACCAGATAGGCACACCCACCTACGCGCACGACCTGGCATTGGCCATCATGACCATCATCGACAAGGGCATCGTGCCGGGCATCTATCACTTCTCCAACGAGGGAGTCACGAGCTGGTACGACTTCACCAAGGCCATTCACCGCATTGCCGGCATCACCACCTGTCACGTCAAGCCGCTGCACACCGCTGAATATCCCACACCGGCTCAACGACCTGCTTACAGCGTGTTGGACAAGACAAAAATCAAGGAAACCTTTGGCATCGAAATCCCTCATTGGGAAGAGAGCCTCACGAAGTGCATGCATACGAAATAACGATTTATGAACGAAATACAACGCAGGCGAACCTTCGCCATCATATCACACCCTGACGCAGGTAAGACCACCCTCACCGAAAAGTTCTTGCTCTTCGGTGGACAGATTCAAGTGGCCGGAGCGGTCAAGAACAACAAAATTAAGAAAACGGCCACCAGCGACTGGATGGACATCGAGAAACAAAGAGGTATCTCGGTATCTACCTCGGTCATGGAGTTTGATTATGAGGGCTACAAGGTCAATATTCTCGACACGCCGGGCCACCAAGACTTTGCTGAGGACACTTACCGCACGCTCACGGCCGTTGACTCGGCGATCATCGTGGTCGATTCGGCCAAAGGTGTGGAGGCACAAACCCGAAAGTTGATGGAGGTGTGCCGCATGCGCAAGACGCCGGTGATTATCTTCATCAACAAGATGGATCGCGAGGGACGTGACCCATTCGACGTGCTGGACGAACTGGAGAAAGAACTCCAAATCAAGGTGCGCCCACTGAGTTGGCCCATTGGACAAGGAAGAAAGTTCAAGGGCGTGTACAACATCTACGAACAGCAGCTCAACCTCTTCACGCCCAACAAACAACGGGTGACCGAGAAGGTGGAGGTAGACATCCAAAGCGAAGAACTGGACAAACAGGTGGGCGAACAAGAGGCCGCCCAACTGCGCGATGACCTCGAACTGGTTGATGGCGTGTACCCTGCTTTTGACAAGCAGACTTACCTATCGGCTGAGGTGGCACCGGTGTTCTTTGGCTCGGCGCTCAACAACTTCGGTGTTCAGGAACTACTCAACTGCTTTGTAGAGATTGCGCCAAGCCCCAAACCCACACAGGCAGAAGAACGCGTCATCCGCCCCGAAGAACCCAAGTTCACGGGATTTATCTTCAAAATCACGGCCAACATCGACCCTAACCATCGATCGTGCATCGCCTTCTGCAAGGTATGCTCGGGCAAGTTTGTGCGCAACCAACCTTATCTGCATGTGCGCAACGGCAAGACGGTACGCTTCTCGTCGCCCACCCAGTTTATGGCGCAGCGCAAGAGCACCATCGAAGAAGCCTACCCCGGCGACATCGTGGGTCTGCCAGATAACGGCATCTTCAAGATTGGTGACACGCTGACCGAGGGCGAAGAGATTCACTTCAAGGGACTACCATCGTTCTCACCCGAGATGTTCAAATACATCGAGAACGAAGACCCCATGAAGTCAAAACAGCTCAACAAAGGCATCGAGCAGCTCATGGACGAGGGTGTGGCACAGTTGTTTATCAACCAGTTCAACCAACGCAAGATTATCGGCACCGTAGGACAACTGCAATTCGAGGTGATTCAATACCGCCTGGAGAACGAGTACAATGCCAAATGCCGATGGGAACCGGTTCGACTGTACAAGGCTTGCTGGATAGAAGCCGACAACCAAGAGGAGCTGGAAAACTTCAAGCAGCGCAAATACCAGTACATGGCCAAGGATCGACAGGGACGCGACGTGTTTCTGGCCGACTCAAGCTACATGCTGAGCATGGCGCAACAAGACTTCAAGCACATCAAATTCCACTTTACCAGCGAATTTTGATGGACGGGCATCTCCGTTCACGCTCATGGGACATGGACGATGCGCATAACAATTCCTTGTAAGGTTGACGTTGGCACGACGGCTTCAAAACGTGAGGGTGTGTCACGCTTCTGTGCTACAATATGCCATTAGCTACTGTTAAAGTTTGATATGTTGGAATGATTGATGGCTATGTGTGTAATTGTTTGCTGATAAGATGTTATGATGCAAATTTAGAAATAATCAGCTTAAGGAACAAACCTTTTGAAGACAATAGAAACAAAGCGCATGCTCTCCATGGTGGGAAGCATGCGCTTGCGGTAAGGTTGCGCCCGTAGGCGTCGGGCGTCTTTTGTCTTAATTGGTCAAACAGATAACCACGCCTAAATGCTTTCTGCGGCTCTTCGTATGCGGTTGCTCAGGTCGAAGAGCGATCCGCGCAGCTGTTCCAACTCCTCCTCGTTGAAACCGCCCTTGCCACCATTGCCGTCGATTCCGTTCAACTTGTGATAGAACCATGAAGACGATTTGTGGAAGTATTTGTTGGCAAAGTCCATCCAAGACACCGAGAGGTTGATGTCTGCCAGACGCTGTTTCATATCACTTACCACTTCCTGTTTTTTGATAACTGTTTCCATTGCTGTTTCCTTTCTTTTAGTTGAAGCTCCATCCCCATTGGGAGAGGAGCGGTGGTTTTGTTGTCAATAAGGTTGTCGGAGCATAGCGTAAAACTTCTCAATGATGATACTGAGTAGTTCCGGATAACCGTTTGGATAAGACCGGTTGTAGTTTCTCATCTGCTCGAGGAGGTCTCTTTCCTCATCTGTAACCCTCATTGTTTCCATTTCTTGTTTCATTTCCGTTGTTTTTATTAAGACAACGCAAAGGTAATACATTTTTTTGTACTTTACAAGTATTTACTACTTTATTTTGTAGTAACCGTACAGATTTTTCATTCACGGGCAATGTTGTTTTTGACAACGAATTGAACAAATCAATAGGACTGTATTTAACAACAAACGACCTTTTTAAATGTAAGAGTCGTGTATCTGGGCTGAGAAATATTAACCCACCACATTGATTTCTCAGCCCTATACTTGTCGTTCAAAATATTATTCGTACATTTGCATCAGTGCGCACGCCAGCAATAGTTAGGCGAGACATGCATTGAAAAAACAAAACCACTAACCATAGCACCTTGACAAAAGTCTGCACTGCCAGTGAGTTTCTCACCAGTTGGACGAGCCATGGTGCTTCAATAGAAAAATTGATATTATGCTTGGAACACCGGAAATTGTACTCATCGTACTTGTCGTTCTTCTCCTCTTTGGAGGAAAGAAAATCCCGGAGCTGATGAAAGGCTTGGGCAAAGGAGTGAAAAGTTTCAAAGACGGCGTGAACGGCATTGAGAAAGACCTCGATCCAGACCAACAAACCAACGACACTGAGACGAAGAAATAAGACTAGGACAGTCTTTCTCGCACTCCCCTATCCCAACATACAAGGAAGGGATTGACACACCACCCATGGAGGGTTTCATGATGGAAGAAGATTTAGAACTCACCTTCTGGGAACATTTGGACGTGCTTCGCGGCACGCTCATAAGGATTATTGCCGTTGCCCTCATCTGTGGTATTGCGGCATTCATGTTCAAGGAAGAGCTTTTTAACATTGTACTGGCACCCAAGGACAGCCACTTTGTGACGTATCGCCTGCTGGGCGTAGAGCCGTTCAACATCCAACTGGTGAACATCGGGCTCACCGAGCAGTTCATGATACACATGAAAACGGCGCTCTGCTTCGGAGTCTTGTGCGCCTCACCTTACATCTTGTACGTGTTGTACAAGTTCATCTCACCCGCTCTGTACCAGCGCGAACAGCGCTATGCACTGAAGATTGTGGGCAGCGGGTACGTCATGTTCATCATTGGCATTCTCATCAATTATTATCTCATCTTCCCCCTCACCGTCCGCTTTTTAGGTACCTACCAGGTCAGCGATGAAGTGCAAACCATGCTGTCGCTGCAGTCGTACATGGACACGATGCTCATGATGAGCTTGGTGTTTGGCATTGTGTTTGAGATTCCCGTCATCAGTTGGCTACTCGCCATCTTCGGATTGCTGCGGGCCGAATGGATGTCTAAATATCGCCGACACGCCATTGTCGCCATTCTCATCGTGGCAGCCGTCGTCACACCCACGGCCGACGTGTTCACCTTGCTCATCGTATCTCTGCCTATTTGGATGCTGTACGAAGTGAGTATCGTGATTGTGAGGATGACCAATGTAGGCGATTCCAACCAACTCGAAGAGGCTGTCTCCTCAACAGAAGAAGACACCTGACGCTAAGCTGAATCCAAATGCTGGCGCGCATCATGCGCTATTCATCATAAAATAACATCCACGGCTGACAGTTGGTCACCTTCGGTCAATCACAGTCATCAGTGGATTTTTTGTTCATCCTTCAGAGATGCCCAGAACTATCAAGGTTCCTCCACACACCGCTCCGTCAGACATTTTTAAGGAATTGTTTTCCGTGGCACAACAGGCAGATGATGCCGATTGTGCATCACGCCCATCCCAACCTCGAGGGACATCATTTTCTACTACCTTGAACTTCACATCCTTTCCATCAAACGGCATGCCGTATATTTTTTCGCTCGACCGTTGGTAAGCCGGACGCGGATCAAGAGAGAGCACCTCTTTCAAAGTGCGCAACTTGTCAGGCGTGAACTGGCGCGCCACCTCATCGGGAATCACCACCTTCAACCGTTGAATCTTCGACAAATCGGTAAACCCGCTTCGGGCTTCCGGATGACAGTCGGCATAAGGCACGTAGGGTTTGATGTCGTAGATGGGCGTGCCGTCCATCAAGTCGGCTCCCAGCACATGCAACACAGGTCCCTGCGGGGTGTCCCACTCCACCCGCTCCAGCAACACCGATGACAGACCGATGGGGTTGGGTCGGAAGGGGGAACGACTGGCAAACACGCCTACCTTCTGGTTTCCGCCCAACACAGGCGGGCGCACCAACAGACTGCCCGACTGATGGGGATTGGCGTTGAACTGCCAAATGAGCCACAGATAGTCAAAGCCCTCGATGCCCCGCAAGGCATCAGCTTGGCGATAGGCTGGCTCAAAGACAATCGTGCCGTGCAAACCAGCTGCCAGTCCGCTCTGCTTGGGAATACCAAACTTGGACGTGAATGGTGAGTGAAAATAAGCAATGGGATGAAAAGACTTGCCACAATCGGCAATCCGCACTCCGACAGGTGTTGAATCGGCAGCACCGTCATCGCACGATGATTCCTGCAAGGGCTCGTCTAATCGTCGATGGTGATAGGTCATGTTTTCAGCTCCATTCGTTGTTCTGCATTGTTGTGTTCCTGCCGCTAACAACTCAGTCCTGCCATCATCACCATCGTGAGACACCCCACGGCAAGCGGACTGTATACATGTACCATCTTTTTGGGTTTCATCTCATCGGCATCCACATATCGTCTTAACAAAAAACGAAGCATAAAGTAGATGACGCTGGCACACAGCACGCCAATACACATGCCTGCCAACAGGTCGCCAGGATAGTGAACGCCCAGATACAGACGCGAATAACACGTCAGCAAGGCCCAGAAAACAAGAAACAGACAGAGGTAACGTCGCCGCATGAGAAGAATCATGAAAGTCGTGAGGCCCCAGCTGTTGGCGGCATGGGCCGACGGAAAGCTGAAGGCGCCACCACGGTATCCGTCCACAATGTACACAAGCGGTGAGATGGGGTTATCCAAATGGCTTGGTCGCAGACGAGCCACCCAAGGTCGAATCAACGAGGATGTAATTTGGTCACTACATGTGATGACCAAGATAATGCACAGCACGCACAAGAGGCTTACTTTCAGGGAAAAGCTGCGAAACATCACATAAGCCAGACTGGCATATAGCGGCAACCAAGTCCACTTGCTGCTATACATCCACATAAAATCGTCCCAAAACTCTGAATGATAGCCGTTCACAGCCAACAATGCCGTGGTGTCCCAATTCAAAAGCGTGTTGTAAAAATAAAGAATCTCATCACCCATCAGCCTATCAATATACTATGAAATGTATTGTAACTTACTATTTTGTGCGCAAAAATAAGCATTCACCCAGACGAAACCAAGAAATACGTATGAAATATCTGTAACAAATCTAAAAATGATACTTTTTCCCAACAAATAGTTTTCTCTGCAAATGATGTGTCGTATTGGTTTGATGCCCCGATTCAGCCCTCTCTGCAAAAGCAGCAAATCATTGATTCATCAGCCAAAAGCAAAGCCAACCGTGGCGGGTTGGCTTTGCATTATTTCAGGGCGGTGTTAAACTTGCTTTGTTGTAACACCGCCCTTCAGAGAATCCTCGAGCAACTGAGAATAGCCACGATGGCTGCCAGAAGCAAAAGTACGTTCGTCACGAGGCGCAGTCGTACGTTCCATTGTTCGATGCGCCCAGTCCAATGGTCCTCCCGTGACGCTCTTCAATTTTCGTTGTAAGGCAATTTGTCTTGCGAGTTGAGCATGCCCAGGATGGCGGTGGCGATGGTGATGATGAGCTTGAATATAAGTTTCCAATTGATGCGTTTCATAGTGATTGATTTTTTTCTAAAAACTCCTCCCCACCACTGGGGCGGGGAGGATGGAAGATTTAAGGTTTCGGATTGGGATCTACGTTTTCCTCCGTCTTTCCTTCGGCGGGTTTCTTCGTGTCCACGGGGTTCTTGGGAGCCTCCTGAACCTTGAGACCGTCGAGGAACTTGCGGTTGCGCTTCTTGCCCTTGCCGCCGCCACCCGTCATCTCAGGAAGAAAGTTCACGCGATAGTTCACCACGTTGCTGGTCACGTTAAAATCGGCTGCCTTGTCGGCAGGCTTAGTTCTCAAACCAATTTTAAACGATCCAAACCCGTTGAGCTTCACCACGCGACTCTGTTGCAATTCGTCTTGCATCACCTCTACCAACTCGGCCAGCACGGCCACCACGTCACTGCGCTTCACGGTACAGTTGCGCTGAATGCGTTCGGCCAGAGCGTCGGTTTCGATCACTTGTGGATGAATGGCGCGGGCATACCACTTGCCTTTGGTTGAAGAGCTCACTCTCTTGTCTTGATACAGTTTATACATTACTGCCATAATAATTTGTGTGTTTTAAATGATTGATTATTAATTCTCGGCTGTGTGTTTTTCATGGTACGCGGTTTCCTGTTCGATGCCGGCTTATCGTCTGGGTTACCGCTTCCTGGATTGATTGTCTGCCGAATCAGTCTCTCTGACTGACGATGCAAAGGTACAATAGAAAAAAGGTGAAAACAAGAAACATTGATAGGCATCAAAGGAGCAAAATGAAGAATGTAACGCTAATCCCAATTAGAAAGGCAAAGTGCGAACATAAGAAAAGTTTGCGCTCTACATTTTAGGGCAGTTCTATAAATTACCGCCGTAAAGTTTTTGTATGTTGGCCTGTTTACGTTTTGCCAAATTTCACTACTAACTTCGAGTTAAATTGTAAGTGTACAAAAGAGTTAGACGAACATAACGACCGGGCTTGTTGCCTGCACCGTTGTGACTGTTCCTCGGGCGTTTGTTGTATTCCTTCTCTATCCTGCCCCAGGGAAAGTGGTCGGCCAGCTTGACCCAGCGGTTGGATTTGCTCAATCCCGAAAGTGACTCCTGAAGTTCACACAGGTCGTGACTGCGATATTGTGAGTAATATTTCATCTCGATTCTTGAATGTTTTAACATCCAAGGCAGTCATTTTGGACGAATTGACCAAATTTTATACAGCATAAATAGTTAATTGTCAGATAGTTATAGTTAATTAGCAGACCCTATTTAATACGCTAATAGTGGGTTACCAAAATTTTCTTCTGTGTGAAAAACCACGAAAACGGAATAATGAGTTGAAAGAGATGAATGATGAGTTTTAAATGCTAACAAACAAATGCACCATAAACTCTCGACCTCGCAACGGCAATACGGAGCGATAGGTGTTGATGCCGGCGTTTGGGGCTACGACATACGACTTCGAGTTGAGCACATTGGCGAAGCTTCCTCCAATAGCCCACGACTTGTTGATGGTGTAGCGGACGGAGCCGTCGATGAAGGTGCTTGATTTATAATCTTCGGTGGCAATCTCGTTGGTGATGCTCTGCATTTTTGCCTTTATCTCAACGCTCTTTATTGGAAATAGCGAGAGGGAGGCATTGGCGACGAGTGACTTTAGGGTGCTGGAATTGCTGATATCGTTTCGCTCCCAATAGGCATTGCCTGTGGCATCGACTGTAATTCGCAACCATTTCAGTTTCTGATATATCGACTCAACGTGAACGGCAAATATGTTGGAATGGTTGGTCGTTGTCTGTTGTGATTGCGAAAGCATATAACTGTTTTGGGAGTATGAGAATTCCGTCTTCAGCGACAATCCGATGTCAGTGAATGACTTGTCGGCTGACAATATAGCCATAAATGAGTGGCGATTGTTCGTGCCCTCAACTTCGGTTATCACGTTGTAGTCGGATGTATATTCGTAGTTGTTGTAGGCTTCCGCTTTCTCGTGGGTATATAGAACTGTGAGATTGGCGAAAAACATGTTGACCAAGTCTCGATATCTTAGCGACAGCGATGCCCGACTATTGACATTCCTGTAAATGTTGTTGCTCGGAATGACTATTGATCGATAACCAGTAAAGTATTGACATGGAGAATAGTATGGTAAGGCATTGTCGCTAGGGGTAAGCGAAGCTGACATCGTTGCGCTGAAACTGTTGGAAAACTTGTGGCGCAGGGTGGCAGTTGACGACATCCGCCAATAAGAGCGAGACTTGCCGACAAAGTCGTTGCCACTAATGCTTACGTGGGAATATTCGATGGGCAGAGCCAAGGATATGCCGCCCTTGTCGCTAAACCTCAGATAATAACTTGGGAGAACGGATAGCTTGAGCTGCTTGCGGTGCATGTTGGAAACAATCTCGTAGCTGTTATCGCGATAATAAACCTTTGCATCTATGTCGAGATAGTTGTTGAAGAGAGGAACATTCGTCGACAGGAGGTTCTTTATCATCATGGACTTTGAGACGAGCGACTCGCGGAGATTGTATATTGCGAAGGAGTCGCTACTGTTGTCCAAAGATTCCTTTCGGTCGTAATAGCGGAAAAGTGTTTTCGCACGCAATACCAGTCTGCCCAACTGGAACGATGAGTTCAAGTAGTTTTGCAGGTAAGCGGGACGGCTATATGTGCGTTCGGCAATGGATGCACCTCGACTGCCGATCAACGACGAAAGTGTTGAGCGATTGATGGAATAGCGCAGCTCGTCCGACAAGAATGTTTCCTTTGAGTTCAACTCATATTTCATGATTGGCATCAGCGCAAAGGTTTTTCTCTTGTAGGATTTGCTCTCGCTGATAGTTAGTGGATAGTCGCCGCCGTAAGTGTTGCTTATCTCATTGCTGCTCGTTGAATGGTCGCCATAATAGACGATGTTGCAACGGAATGTGGAATTGTCGGTCAACTTCTTCAGCCAGTTCAATCCTGCCGAATACGACTTGTTGAGGAGATACCTCTCCTGCGGCAATGATTCCTCCACCATTTCGGTTGAGAGAGCCTTTAGCATCTGTGGCTCGTAGGCATCAATGTCCGTCATGTCGATATGCTCTTTCGTATCTGTCGAGATGTCCGTTCCCGTGTTGTTCATCTTTCCCGATATAAGCAGTTGACTGCCATCCATTATCTGGGTGAGAAAGAGATTGTTATCCCACCTGTCAGGATTGATGCCTGCCCCTGCCTGTATCTCGCCGAAGAGCCTTGACTTGTGCTTATTGTCTAGCTTTATGTTCAGTGCGGCGCGGTCGGATATCTGCCTGCCTTCAAGCATCTTAACGGGTTGGTGGTTCTCTATCACCTCCACACTCTTCACAGCCTCTATCGGCATGTTGCGAGTGGCTTGGTTGTAGCTGCTGCCCATCAAGTCAAGTCCCTCAATATAGAACTTGTTGATAGCCTTTCCTTGCACCGAAACCGCCCCGTCGCTCGACACCTTCACTCCAGGCAACTTCTTCAACACGTCTTCAAGGTGGCGGTCACCATCCTTTGCAAACGAACTGACATTGTACACCAGCGTATCGCTCTTCGCCCTTATTGGCGGCACTTTGACTACGACTTCCTTTATTTGCGTCTCCGTTTGCTGCAACAATATTGTGTTGATGCCCGACTGACTGCATCTGCTCGCACTTAGCTTTTTCTTCGCATAACCCATGAGAGAGAACTCCAACATGTCGTTTTGGGCAGAGGCTACGGATAGCCTGCCGCCATTGCCGGAAATGGCATAGCGGTACATCTTGCCCTGCGACGAATATACTCGACACGTCACGCTGACAAGTGGTTTCTGTGTTGTCGAATCTTTCACCACAAACTCCAGTTTGCCCGTCTGCGCAATGGCAGTCGCAAAGCCAATGGCAAAAAAGAGAATGATGGCGAAGGCTCTACTGATGCTGCTATTCAAGTTCTATGGGATTATAAGGTTTGGAGTTTACGCTAGCTCTCGTCTCAGCATCCACCTTGATAGTTCCGTCGGAAGTGAGTGCTCCTACGGGGTCGGCACAGTAGTTCTTGTAGATTTTCCTCACCTTTTCGCGGCTAGTCTTTATTATGTCGCTCTTTGTCCAAAAATAAATAGGTGTTGAAGTGGTCGCCTTTTCCAGTCCTACCAGTGTGAAGATGAAGTTGTCTTGGGTATCAACGACCTTGAATATCAGTCCCGGCAGTCCGTTGAACTTGTAAGGGCCATAAGGCATATTTACTTCTGGCGCATACCAAGCCGTGTATGTCCTTCCGAAGAGCGTTGTTTTCGCCTTGTTGCATTTATATCCCGCTATGGTTGAGTCGCCTTCGAGCAATTCCCATTCCAGCTTTGGGCAGTCCTCGCTGTATTGGTACTTTTGCTTCAGTCCAGCCGTGCGCTGTATCGTCTCCTTGTCTTTTTGCTTGTCGATGATGATGCTTTCCCGGAATTGTTCCTTTTTCATAACGCTTAGCATCATCGGACCCGTCTGGGTTATCGGAAGCTTCTCCTTTGCCGTCACGTCAATCAGCGAGTCAAACTGAAGTTGGTAATAGTCGCAAAAGCGATTATATCTCTCGCCAACTTGCAACACAGTCAGTCCCTCCCTTTTCGTGTCGGGATAGGCTGCATCTTTGGCGTACTTGTAGTCATAGGTCACCACATACTGCGCCGTCTCCAATATCTTCTTTGCTATCGTATCGCTCTTAGGCGGATTCTTCAGCTGAGAGAAGTCAATGGTTTGAGCTTCTGTAGTATCGATAATCGAAAAAAATAATAAAATAAGTAATATAAATTTATTCATAATTATCTACGGCAAAGAGAATGTTGGACACTCCAAAAGAAGGTCCGACACTCTCTAAATTAAATTATTCGTCACAAAGTACAAGGTTTATTTGTTCAATCTGTTTGCTATTGTCTCCATACGCTAGTTATTTTAGTTCACCCTTAATTCCGCACCACTATTATAAATTAAACTTTTTAAGTACCTGAGCAACAAAAAGCTGCTCAGGATTTTGCTATGTCGAAGAATTCACTTATCTTAGTGTTGCAAAAAAACAAGAGAATCCGACGATAGACATGGCGAAGATACAAATT
>CAKOVA010000032.1 GCA_934120735.1 uncultured Prevotella sp. | reverse complement strand
ACTTTCTTTCCACCTATTATATATATACCCTTTGGCAAACGCTGGAGGGCTTTCCAGCCTGTGCCCACCTTCACACCACGAAGGTTGTATATGGACAGATGGTCTTGTTGAGCTGTCTTTTCGATTGCGTCGATGCCGCTTGGCGTACGAGCCAGCCGTCTTTGTCATCGTGTCTGCATGTCATCTTCTTGTTCCCATAGCACCACCTTGCCTTGCTGTAGCGATAGTGGTACGTCGATGAGGCGTTGGTTGCTGCTGCCACGGAAGAGCAGGTCAGGGTCTTTGAGCTTTTCCACAAACGGACCGTCTACCAACACGTCTATCAGTTCGAGCAGTTGGCGTTGTTGCGGATTCTTGATGAGCGTCTTGAAGGTAAAGCCCGTGTAGCACCAGATGTTTTTGTTGGTGCGTGTCTTTATCTCGTGTGCTAATTCTGCAAACCCTTCGGCTTGAAACATGGGGTCACCTCCCGAGAAGGTGACGTTGGCAAAGGGGTCGGCTTCTATCACACGCATGATGTCCTCTACTTGCATCCACTGTCCGTTGTGGATGTCCCATGTCTGTGGGTTATGACAACCCGGACAGGCGTTAGGGCATCCTGCACAGTAGACGGTGGTGCGAAAGCCCGGTCCGTCTACCGTGGTATCTTCGAGAATGGATAGGATGGATAGCATAGATGAAGCCTCTCCCCCGACCCCTCCCCGAGGGGGAGGGGAGTGGTTAGCGGATTACTTTAAACTTTGAACTTTGAGATTTGAACTTTGAACTTTATGGTTAGCGGATTACTTTGAGCTTTGAACTTTGAGCTTTGAACTTTATGGTTAGCGGATTACTTTGAACTTTGAGATTTGAACTTTGAACTTTAGATTTGAACTTTAGATCTGAACTTTATGATTAGTTGAACTATTAACTTGTCAACTTGACAACTAACAAGCCAGCTATCTACTCCCCTCCCTTTTGGGGAGGGGTCGGGGGAGAGGCTTTTGGGGGATGGGCTGTCTGTGTGTTCTTTCTACTCGTGCGTCACTCTATCGTTGAGCTCTGCTAACTTGCCAGCGTTCCAGCGGTCGGTAGTGCCAACGAGGTAGCCTGTGATGCGTTGCAGACGGTCGATGTGATGACTACCGCACTTAGGACAGGTGTCGAGGTGTGCGTCAGCGTTCTCGTATCCGCAGTCCATGCAGCGGTTGCGGTTGTGGTTCACGCTGCCGTAGCCCATGTTGTAACGATCCATCATGTCTACCACGTTCATGATGACTTGTGGGTTGTGCGTGGCGTCTCCGTCTATCTCCACGTAGAAGATGTGACCACCACGGGTCAGGTCATGGTAGGGAGCTTCTACCTCAGCCTTATGGCGTGCGCTGCACTTGTAGTACACGGGCACATGGTTAGAGTTGGTGTAGTAGTCACGGTCGGTGATGCCTGGCAGTGCGCCAAACTCCTTGCGGTCTTTCTTGGTGAACTTTCCAGCCAATCCTTCGGCAGGTGTGGCGAGGATGCTGTAGTTGTGTTGGTACTGCTCGCAGAAGTCTTTGGAGCGGTCGCGCATGTAGGTCACGATTTTGATGCCCAACGCTTGCGCTTCTTCCGACTCTCCGTGGTGCTTTCCTACGAGTGCCACGAGACATTCTGCCAATCCGATGAACCCAATGCCCAAGGTGCCTTGATTGATGACGCTCTCTATGGTGTCGTTTGGCTCCAGCTGTTCGCAGCCACCCCACAGTTTTGACATCAGCAAGGGGAACTGCTTGGCGAAGGCTGTCTTTTGGAATTGGAAACGGTCGTCGAGTTGCTTGGCAGTGATTTCCAGCATGTCATCGAGCTTGGCAAAGAACTTGGCGATGCGTTGCTCTTTGTCTTTGATGTCCATGCACTCAATGGCGAGTCGCACGATGTTGATGGTGGAGAACGAAAGGTTGCCCCTGCCCACACTCGTTTTCAAGCCATATCTGTTTTCAAACACACGAGTGCGGCATCCCATGGTTGCCATTTCGTACATATATCGCTTGGGGTCGTCGGCACGCCACAGCTCGTGTTGGTTGAAGGTGGCATCAAGGTTCAGGAAGTTGGGGAAGAATCTCCGTGCCGTCACCTTGCACGCCAGACAGTACAGGTCGTAGTTGCGGTCATTGGGCAGATAGCTCACGCCCCGTTTCTTCTTCCAAATCTGTATGGGGAAGATGGCAGTCTCGCCGTTGCCCACGCCTTGGTAGGTGCTGTTGAGCAATTCACGTATCACGCAACGTCCTTCGGCAGAGGTGTCCGTACCGTAGTTGATGGACGAGAACACTACTTGGTTTCCTCCACGTGAGTGGATGGTGTTCATGTTGTGGATGAAGGCTTCCATCGACTGGTGTACGCGTGCCACGGTGCGGTTGATGGCATGTTGCTTGATGCGTGCATCACCTTTCAGTCCGTTGAGTGGGCGGTCGATGTAGTCGTCTATCTCGGTTTGGTACAGGTGTTCGAAGTTGTCACCATAGAGATTTTCCAGATTTTTCACCTCTTCTATATAAGAGGAGCGCACGAAGGGGGCGAGATAGAAGTCGAAGGCAGGGATGGCTTGTCCACCGTGCATCTCGTTTTGTGCGCACTCCAAGGAGATGCACGCCAGCACAGCGGCTGTCTCGATGCGCTTGGCGGGTCTGGAAGAACCGTGTCCAGCGGTGAACCCATGTTGTAGGATGTTGTCCAATGGGTGCTGGCAGCAGGTGAGCGACTTGGTGGGGTAGTAGTCTTTGTCGTGTACGTGCAGCAGATTGTGTGCCACCGCCTCACGACTTTGCTCTGACAGCAGATAGTCGTCTACGAAGGGTTTGGTGGTTTCCGAGGCGAACTTCATCATCATGCCGGCTGGCGTGTCAGCGTTCATGTTGGCGTTCTCGCGTGTCACATCGTTGTTCTTGATGTTCACAATGTCTAAGAACACGTCGCGTGTCTTTGCCTTGCGTGCAATGCTGCGCTGGTTGCGATAGGCGATGTACTTCTGTGCCACGTCTTTGCGGGCACTCTTCATGAGTTCCATTTCTACAGCGTCTTGGATGTCCTCCACCGACATTTGCGGTTTGCCGTGAACCGAGATGTGGTCGGTGATTTGCTGTATGAGTCGTTCGTCTTCACCTTTTTCGGTGTGTAGCATGGCTTTTCGGATGGCAGCCATGATTTTTTGGTCGTTGAAGCCTACTATGCGTCCGTCGCGCTTCACTATGGTTTGAATCATGTGTTTTTAGTTTACGAGTTTACGAGTTGACAAGTTTACGAGTTGATAGTTACGAGTTTATGAGTTTTTTAGTTGACGAGTTCTTCTAGGATATCTAGGATTTCTAGTTTTTCTAGGATTTCTAGTTTCCTATGTTTTCTAGTTTTCCTAGGTTTTCTAGGGTTCCTAGTTTTTCTAGAATCACTAGTTGTCCAGGATGCCCCTGGAAGAAAACATTGTGCTTGCTTACTATCTTTTTTATTGCTTTGCAAAGATAGTAAATATTTCAATGAAAAATCATTTTGGAAAACTTTTATCAAGTTAATAAAAGTTAATCGCTTTAAATACAATAAGTTATAAAAAGTTTTGGAAAACTTTATCTATGAATTTATGAAAGAAATTATATTTTTAGATAATTAACTTGAATAAAAATAGCTAATAGGTTATCAGTTTTTGTAAAGAATAGCTGATAAACAAACAAGCTGGCAAACAAACACGCTGTCAAACAAACACGCTGATAAACAAACAAGCTGACGAGCTGATGGCTTTTCTCGTGAACCTCTCAGCTCATGAGCCATCAACTCGTCAACTTGTCAACTCGTCAACTCGTCAACTCGTAAACTCGTAAACTTGCAATCTATCTCACCACCAGCTTGTCGAACAGTAGGCGCTTGCTGCCGTCTACCGTTCGCAGGGCACGCAGCATGATGTAGCGGGCGGGGGTGGGGGTGAGGTATACATCCTGTCGAATGGGGTTATTGCGGATATTTGAGAACTCGCCCGTGGTGAGGGTTCGCAGTTGTGAGGGTTCGTCGCCAACGAGTATCTCGTAATGTGTTGCGATGCCGTTTTGTGCTGGTAGGTAGTGCAGTGAACTCACGGTGCGGCTCTGTCCCAGATCCATCAACACCTCATTCTCTGCCGTGCCGGCCACTTGGGTAAACGCATAACCCTTCAGATCGGCTTCTTTCAACTCAAAACTTTCTTGTGCGTTGGGAGCGTGGTAAGCGGCTATCTCACTGATGCAGAGGCATCCACGCGCGTTGTTGAAGCGGATACGCAGCTGCCGAGTGGTGATGGGCTTGAAACGCAGCAGTCGTTTGTAGCCGATGGTGGTGGTTTCTTCGTTGAGCCGGATGGGTAGCCACTGCTTGCCCGAGAGGTACTCCACGGTGAAGCTCTTGACGCGCTGTCCCAGCGGAATGTACTCTTGCAGCATCAGGCGGTTGAGACTTGTGGAACGAGTGAACGTGATGTGGAGGTCGGCCTTCAGCACCCCGTCTTCTGTGGCCCAATAGGTGTCGTAGTTGTTGTCGGTGAGGGCCTTCACCCCAAACCGTCTTCCACGCTCGTCAGACGCTTTGATGCGAGCGCCCCGCAGGAGGTTGTTGCTCAGCTCAGTCGTCACACGCTCGTGCATGGCCACGATGCGTGCAGAGTCGGTGGGATGGATGCGCCCCTCCTTGTTGACGGGGAAGTTGATGAGGAAGTTGGCGTTGTGTCCCACGCTGCGGTAATAGAGGTCGGTGAGATGATCCACTGATTTCACCAAACTGTCCTGATTCTCATGGTAGAACCATCCCGGTCGGATGGACACGTCGCACTCTGCCGGCACCCATTGATTGCCGTCGGCATGTCCTTGTTGCAGCTCGTAGTGTTTCTTATAGCCTGGGAACACGTCGCCTCGGCGCAGGAACGACCAGTTGGTGGCATGGGCATAACCCTGTTCGTTGCCCACCCATCGGCAGCCCGGTCCGCCGTCAGAGAACACGATGCACTGCGGTTGCAGCTCGTCAATCAGCTGGTAGGCTCGGTCGTACTGGTAGTATGTGCGGCGGTTGATGGTGCGCGTTTCCTTGGCACCGCCATACCATCCGTCGCCGCCGTTGGCGCCATCGAACCAAATCTCGAAGATGTTGCCGTAGCGCGTGAACAGCTCACGCAGCTGGTGGTAGAAGTAGTCTACATAAAACGGTGTGCCGTAGAAAGCCTGGTGCCTGTCCCAGGGTGAGAGGTACACGCCAAACTTCAGTCCGTATTTCTTGCATGCCGCGGCCAGCTCGCCCACCACGTCGCCCTTTCCTTCCTTGTAAGGCGTGTTGCGTATGCTGTAGTCGGTGTAGTTGGTGGGCCACAGGCAGAAGCCGTCGTGATGCTTGGCGGTGATGATGACACCCTTCAGACCCGCCTTGACAAAAGTTTGCGCCCATTGCTCGCAGTCGAGCCTGGTGGGATTGAACGTTTCCAATTTGGAGTCGCCGTAACCCCATTCGCGGTCGTTGAAGGTGTTCAGACCAAAGTGGACGAAGGCGTAAGTCTCCATCTGCTGCCACCTCACCTGATGCTCGGTGGGGACGGGCATCACCGGTGCGGGTGCCTTGTCGTTGTCCTTGGCATGTACAGTCATACTGCCGGCCAGCGTTATGGCCAGTAGGAGCCTTCGTGTTTTCATATTGTTTCTTTTTTATTATATAATGTGTATTGTCAATTGTTTGTTGTATTCCAGTATGTTGTCAATCATATATATGATTTCTCGTGTTTGTTTGGGTTTCAAAGAGTTTTTGTCAACATGTGCGCCTGCCTCCTTCACGCTTGTCTGTTCGCAGTCGCTTTTGATACATCGCAGGGCGTGTCGTTGCGCTTGACCATCATGCTCACGAACGATTGCTCGGCCATGTACGATGAGCGCACCAGCGGACCGCTCTCCACATGGTCGAAGCCCAATTCCAATGCCTGCTGCTTGTACAGGGCGAAGGTGTCGGGATGCACGTACTCCACCACGTCAAGCTGGGCGGATGAGGGTTGCAGGTACTGTCCGATGGTCAGCATGCGACAGTCCGCCTCACGAGCTTCGCGTAGCAACTGCGTCACCTCGTCGGGCCGTTCGCCCAATCCCACCATGATGCCTGTCTTGGCGATGAATCCGGCTGCGGCAATCTCTTGCAGCACTGCCATACTGTTGCGGTAGGTGGCCCTACTGCGGACCGATGGCGTGAGCCGTTCAACCGTTTCCAAGTTGTGTCCCACGATGTCGGGTTGGGCATTCAGCACGGTTTGAAGCTCTCGGCCCCGGTAGTCGGGAATGAGTATCTCGATGATGGTGTCGGGGCACAGGCGGCGCACCTCCCGGATGGTTTCGGCCCAGTGAGCCGCCCCCTTGTCGGGCAGATCGTCGCGGTCGACGGAGGTAATCACGGCATGTTTCAGTCCCATCGCCTTCACCGATCGAGCTATCTTTATCGGCTCCGTGCCATCGGGGGGCAGCGGGTGACCCGTCATCGTGGCGCAGAAGCGACAGGCGCGCGTGCAGCGGTCGCCTAAAATCATGAAGGTGGCCGTGCCGTGTTTCCAGCAGTGTCCCCTGTTGGGACATTTGCCACTGCTGCAAATAGTGTGCAGTCCGTTTTGTGCGATGGTGTCTTCCACCATGCCGTATTTCTCGCCACCCTCTATCCGGGTGTACAGCCAGCGAGGCTTCCTTAATATAAGTTTTCGTTGTGTTTTGTCCATGTGATGTCTTTGTTCTGCAGGTTTATCCTGCCATTTTGCTGTATGCAAAGATAAATATTTTTTGCAAATAAAAGCAAGAAAAACCATCTTTGCTTGTCACCTTGAAGGCGACTTCTTTTAAACTAATGTGTCTTGCCGTAGAATCTGCTCACTTTTTTCACTTTCATTCACTATGCTTTGGAAAGAATAGTTCCAGCAGATGGTGTTCGTTTATAGGTAAACCGTTATCAATCAAGTAGATGACTTCTTTTTATACAAGAGCTTGGCAGTGATAGGCGGCTAAATCCTCATGTACAAAGGGTTTGAACACAATTTAATAATTCGTCCGATTTAAACTCTGTAAATGGAACAAATATTGCGCAAATCGACAGTATCTTTGCAAATAAGGAAAGGCACATCCCTGATTTCCCCAGCGTAGGTGCGTGATGCATCATGTTCCGGTCCACAGAGTAAATGGACGAAGAGAGGGTAGGGATGATTGCAATTAGGATAATCAAGTATATATAAACTGTAAAGTAAAAATGGAAATCACACAAAAACAGGCAAAAGATGCCATGAGAAACACGTTTGAAAGGTTGATGAGGTTGCCAGATGGCAGTCAGGTGCGGTGGTTGGGCACTGTGTCCGACTTGGTTGAACTGGTCCACATGATGTGGTACGACGGGCTGACCATCGATGAACACGGACAGGTGCTTAACTTCAGCACCACCGTCAACCTTCTTTGCGAGCGGCTTCACCTGCCCTCGCCCCGCAAACCTAACACGGTGATGAATAATGTGCGAAAGCGCAAGAACCCTGATCTGCTGCTCCTCACCCGCTGCCGCCACCTGATGGAGCAAGGGGAAGAGCCGCTGGCACGATTTATCTTTGAACTTTGAGATTTGAACATTGAACTGTACTTACTTTGAACTTTGAACTTTGAACTTTGAACTTTGAGATTTGAACTTTGAACTTTATGATTAGCTGAGCTATCAACTCGTCAACTTGTTAACTTGTCAACTCGTCAACTAAAAACTTTATGATTAGTTGGGCTATCAACTCGTCAACTCGTCAACTTGTCAACTTGTCAACTAGAAAAACTCATAAACTAAAAAACTAACAAACTAAAAAACTCATCCATGAAAGCATATCTTAAATTAGAATTGAATTTTTTCGAGGCACCCGTGTACATGGAGATGCGGGCCATCGAAGGGTGTACCGGTGAAGGATGCGTATTGGCTCTGATGCGGTATCTGCGCACCTGTCCCAAGGGAACGGGGTACCTCGCCGCGTTGAAAAATATCGCACACGACTGCCGTAAGTCAAAAACGTATTTGATGCACATCATTTCCGACTATAAAATCTTCAAAATCGTGGATCAAAAATTCTTTTATTGTCCCTACTTGGAGCATTCATTATTCGTTCAACATTCAACGAACAATCAATTTACCCCCTCGCAAGTGCTTGATAATCAAGACTCGCCCTTATATACTAATAATACTAATAATACTGATAATACTAACAATACTGATGATACTAATAATCCGACGACGGAGAAAAAAAGAGCCGACGCCGCCGACGGAAATTTTAAAAATAAAAATCGGGAAACGATTCCGGCACGTCAGACCTGTCAACCGGAATCGCAACCAGTCACCCAACCGGAAGCACAACCTGCCCCGCAACAGGAAGAACAATTAGCAGCTCAACCAATGCCTCAAAGTGCTTCCCAAACGCCCGGTAGCAAGCGGGTGGGCAAAAGCATGTTGGTTGGTGCCCAATCTCTTACAGATAAGCGCCCAAACCACATGACTTTGGCGGCTAAGGAACATGCTATTGCCGGCCATGCGTCTGCGGCCGATGTGGAAGCGGTGGAGAAGGGCATCCTCAATGCGTTGTTTGGCGATGCTGCTTTCATGCGCAGTCTGGAAGCGCTCACCGGACTGTGCGTCTATCGCAACGCACACACCCGCTACTATTGTCTGCAATGGTTCCGCATGCTGCGCCATTCGCAGGGCAAGCCCATCAAGGACATCTCGGATGCCAAATGCCATCTGTTGGCTCTGCTGCGCAAGGGCAGAAAGACGCGCGAGAGCTTCCATCGCTGGCACAACGACCAGCTGGACCCCTCGCGCAGTTCGATGATTACTTAGGGAAGAATTATCGCGACCAAACGGTTTGCGGAACGTGATGAATCACGGCCCAACGATGTCTCAGGCTCCTGCCACCAGGTAGCTCATGTAGCCCAGGAACACCACGGTGAGCAAGGCACCTTCCCAGCGGGCAATGGTGTATTTGGTGAACGAGAACAGCCAGAGCATCACCATCGAGATAATCAGCATCGACAAGTCGAGGTTGGTGATACCCTTGAGCTGCATCGGACTGATGAGGCCGGTGATGCCCAGAATCATCAAGATGTTAAACACGTTAGACCCCAACACGTTGCCAATGGCAATGCCGCTCTGTCCCTTGCGAGCCGACACCACGCTGGTGGCCAGCTCGGGCATCGAGGTTCCGCCGGCAATGATGGTCAGGCCAATCACGGCATCGCTCACGCCCATCGACTTGGCAATCACCGTGGCCGAATCGACAAACAGGTTGCTGCCGAAGACCAGACAGCCCAAGCCCAGCAGCAGGAAAAAAATAGATTTTGGGAGAGAATAGTTCTTTTGCGCCTCCTCGCTCTCATCGGGTTCTTGCTTGGCTCCCTTGAGGGTGAAATACATGTACAGCAAGAACAGCAGGAACAATACGCCTGCGTCGATGCGCGAGAGATGGCGGTCGAGGCACAGCATCAGCAACACCACCGAAGCCACCAAGGCAAATGGGATGTCTCGCTTCACCGTTGATTTCAGGATGGTCATCGGGGCCACCAAAGCGGCACAACCCACGATGAGCAGGGCGTTGAAAATGTTAGATCCCACGACGTTGCCCACCGCCATGTCGGGCGTGGACTTCAAAGCGGATAGCAGACTGACAAAAAACTCGGGCATGGAGGTTCCCATGGCCACAATCGTCAGTCCAATTACAATTTGCGACATGTGCATGCGTTCTGCAATGGCAACGGCACCGTCAGTCAATCGGTCGGCCCCCCATAACACCAGGGCGATGCCGGCAATCATCCATAAAATGTTCAACCACATAATCTTTGTATTTACTGCAAAAATATATGATTCTTTTCACATAATCATGTTGAAACCGTGTTTTTTGCAAAATACACCTTATTATATATGTGGTTGAACAAATCAGAAGAAGAATGGTTCCAGGCGTTAAACCTGGTACCTCCTTCGGGCCATTCTGCGGTTCTCTCCAGGTTGACGCTTGCAGCTTACGTGGAGCCAGATGCGCCCAAAACGACTGTACTCAAAGAGCAGTTGGTCGAAGGGGCAGTGCAGTAGGATGAAGTCGAAGTATGCCTGTCCCGCCTGTTCATTAGGCAGGCGGATGTCGGCCGCCTCACCGAAAAGATGTTGCGAGTTGCCCACACCGTGCAGCAGGTTGTTGAGCAGTTCGCACCGATAGCCGCTGTTGATGTAGATGGGGCCGAAGCGATGGCGCAAGGGTTCGAGGACCTGGCGACACAGCAGGCGCATGTTCTCCAAGGCCTGGGCATCGGGCGTGTTGTTGATGTGATACTTTTCGGCCGTTGCCGAAGCTGTGAACTCTCGTAGCGAGAAATGCTCGCTAAGCATGTGTGTTTTCATGATAAAAATTATTTTTAGTGAATGAGAGTACAGCGCACGGTCGTTTCCTACCTTCGCTCATCTCTCCGAGGGTCAAAGGTAGGAAAAGCATTGCAGTGGGTCGAACCCAAGCAATAGGTTTTGAAGGAGCAAAATGGATAGGGATTGCTGATGGCGGCTTTCTCTAACGCATCCAGCATAAGTTGTTAGTGGGAGGTGTGACGACTGGTTTTGTGGTTTGTTTTTGCTCCATGCCAAAAAAATATATTAATTTTGCACCAAAATTAGAGACAGCTGAATGCAGGGGAAGTTTTTTTTCTTTGTTGAGGCACGTTCTATTTTTACAAATCAATCAACAAAGAGACGTTATGGAAAAGAAATTGAAACCGGCAACCCTCTGCATCCGTGGAGGATGGAAGCCACAAAACGGAGAACCCGTTCAACCCCCTATTTATCAGAGTACTACTTTTAAATACGATAACACCGAGGAGATGGCACAACTCTTCGATTTGAAGAAGGAGGGCTACTTCTACACCCGTTTGGCCAATCCCACCAACGATGCTGTAGCACAGAAGATAGCCGCTCTCGAAGGAGGCGTGGGCGCCATGCTCACTTCGAGCGGACAGGCCGCCAACTTCTACGCCATGTTCAACATCTGCGAGGCTGGGTCGCACATCGTGGCCTCCACCGAGATCTACGGCGGCACGTTCAACCTCTTTGGCGTGACGATGAAGAAACTGGGTATCGACTGCACCTTCATCGACCAGGACGCATCGGAAGAGGAGATACAAAAGGCTTTCCGCCCCAACACGCGCGCCATGTTCGGCGAAACCATCTCAAATCCGGGATGCCGCGTGCTGGATATCGAGAAGTTTGCGCGCATCGCCCATCGCAACGGCGTCCCGCTCATCGTGGATAACACCTTCGCCACACCCATCAACTGTAGGCCTTTTGAGTGGGGGGCTGACATCGTGACTCACTCTACCACCAAGTACATGGACGGACATGCGGCCGTCGTAGGGGGAGTAGTTGTGGACAGCGGCAACTTCGATTGGATGGCGCATGCTGACAAGTTCCACGGACTGTGCCTGCCCGATGCCTCGTACCACGGACTGACGTATGCGAAAGATTTCGGCAAAATGGGCTATCTCACCAAGTTGGTGGCACAACTCATGCGCGACCTTGGCTCCATTCCATCGCCGCAGAACGCCTTCTTGCTCAACTTAGGTCTGGAGACGTTGCACCTACGCGTGCCCCGTCACTGCCAGAACGCTCAGCGTATTGCCGAGTTCCTTGAGGCAGATGAGCGCGTGGCATGGGTTCACTACTGCGGACTGAAGAGTGACCAGCATTACGCCTTGGGACAGAAATACTTGCCGGGCGGGTCGTGTGGCGTGATAGCCTTCGGTCTGAAGGGTGACCGCGAGACGGCCGTGAAGTTCATGGACTCGCTGCGCCTCATCAACATCGCCACCCACGTGGCCGATAGTCGCACCTGCGTGCTGCATCCCGCCAGCCACACCCATCGCCAGCTGAGTGACGAGCAGTTGCGCGCGGCAGGCATCGACCCCACCCTCATCCGCCTCTCTGTGGGCATCGAGGATGTGGATGATTTGCTGGATGATATCAAGCAAAGCCTGGGATAAAAAATAATCCTAGAAATCCTAGGAATCCTAGGGGCACTAGGAAAACTAGGACCTCTAGGTATTCTAGGTATTCTAGGTATTCTAGGAAATCTAGGAAATCTAGGTATTCTAGGGAAATCTAGGTATTCTAGGACATCTAGGAATCCTAGGGTTCCTAGGAAATCTAGCGAAAGCCTGTTCCCAAAAAAAATATTCCCTGGGTGCCTTGCGGCCCCCAGGGAATATTTTTACTTCTTTTTCTTTTCGGATAAAATCAAAGGAATGCCTTGTCGGAAAAACTCCTTCTCCTGTCCTTGTTCGAGGATGGCAGCCTGCACAATCTGCATGGTCATCTTTGCCTGTCCCTCCTTTTCATTGTAAACACCGATCGAACCGGGGATGTTGTAATAGAATGCCACTTCATACTTCTTGCTCTTTCCATGGTCATCCAACTGGTAGGTCAATCGGGTGGGCTGTATGACAAAGGCTACGGGCGACACGCGATAGAAGCCGATGTTGCACTTCAAGTCTTGGTCGGGTGCGGTGAGCAGTAGTTTCTTCAGGTCGGTGTTAGTCACATTATCTGCCAAGGCCTTGGCTGGGAAGTTGTGAATGACCATCGTGCTGTCTGTTGTCAGCGACCAAGAGATGTCCAGCGTGTCAGTGCGGTCAGTGGCACTCTTTATCTCACGCTGTGGATAAATCAGTTTGCCGGTATGCTTACCCTGTACCTTGGCAAAAGCCAATTGAACCTCTTCTTTCGTAATCTTCACCTGGTTGTCTTCGTTGGAGCCAAGACAAGAGGTTAACGAGGCTGCCCCCAGGGTAAGACATGCCGCTAACAGCCATGTCAACTTTACATTTTTCTTCATTTTCTTCATTTTTTTTGTTTGTTAGAATTATCATTGTTTGTCAGCAAAGCAACCCATGTCTTGACCGTGTTTATGACAAGTATGCGTTACTTCTGAAAAATAAACAACCGAACAACGTAAAACATTGCATGAACAAATGTTAAATAACGTAAATGGTGACCTGTTTTTGTTCTCTTTGGTGTTTCCTATTCGGTAGTTTCCTCGTCGTTTTCTTTCTTTTCGGGTGAGAAAATGGTCTCAAAGGCGGTCATGTCGTTCTTCACAAGAATGTCGTACCATTGCAGCAATTTCTTGATGTCGCTGTCGTGCACACGGTCTTGATCGAATGACGGCAACACCTTAGCGAAATATTCGCGCAGTTGTTTGCTGTCGGCTTTCTTATAGTTGAACGACACCAATTTGTTTTGCTCCTGTTCGCCTACGCTCTTGAGCACCTTCCACAAAGGTACGTCATCGGCGTCGGTGTACATGGCGATGTCGCCCAGATTGGTGACCCTGTCGGTGTAGAAGGCCGGCATGCGGCGATGTGTTTCGTTGAGCGATTCGACAATGAGGTTCATTTTTCCGCGTGACACCAATTTATAAAGTCCTGGCTTACCTGCGATTGAAAGAATTGTTTCCATTGTTATTCGTTAATTTTCGTTTGATAGATGATACATGTACCACCCCGCAACCCTGTACACCTTATATTATAGGATGTGGTTGCGGTGCAGTAGTTCTAAAATTTTCTCTATTTGTTGGGGTAAATTAGCTTTTCCGTCGTTGACGAGTTCCACGTCACTCAGTCGGACCATCTCTTCTTGTGACATCTGACTATTGATCCACGCCGTGGCCTTTTCGCGGCTGATAGCATCACGAAGCATGATGCGTTCCACACGAATCTGCAATGGTGCCGTGACGCATATCACCATGTCGGGCTTGATGCGGCGGTCGAAATGAGCGTCAAACAAGATGGCACTCTCAACCCATTGCAACGGCGACTGTAGAAAGTCAATAGCCACAGCGGGGTGAACGATGTCGTTAACCGCTTGCTTGTTGGCCTCTGATGCCAACAGGAACTGGGCGAGCACCGACTTCTGAAGATCCGCTCCCTCGTACACATCTGGTCCCACCAGTTGTATGAGTTGTTGCCGCAGCTGACCATCTTCTCGCATGAGTCGTTTGGCTGCCTCATCACAATCGTAAACGATGATGCCGTGCTGCTTGAGCAATTGGCAGACAAAACTCTTGCCCGACCCGATGCCACCCGTGAGGGCGACAATACTTTTCCTGTTGTTCATCGCACCGTTGGTTGCATGGGTGGTTATTGTTGTTCGACGAGATAATCCACCTGGCTCATTTCCAACCGCGCCTGTCGTACCTCAGCAGGGACGGTTTTCAGGTGCAAAGCGCATTTGTCCGAAGGGTTTGCCTGCAGCTCGTTGTAGTCGACCACCACCTCGAATTGTTTTTCATTGATTTTCCTGAATGCCGTGACACCGATGTTGAACAGCACCTTTACCTTGGTGGGGAAGGTGCGCAGGGTTTTACCTTTTGGCATGTTGATGGCCTTGATGGGCACCTCGATACTCTCTTCGGTGAGGATGTCGGGGAAAAGCCCAATCTTTACCTGTTCCGGGACCGTCTTTACGCCAATGATTTTCTGCAAGCTGACCTTTCGAATCAGTGTGTCCGTGAAATTGGTGATGTTCAGTTTCTCGGTCAGGATGTACGTCAGACTGTCCAGCTTGCTTTGTTGCGCGTACACCGTTACCTTTTCGGGCCAGAAGCTCACGCGCGCCAGATAGTAGTTCTTGGCGGGTGTCATGGTACCGTTCATGCGTACTGGCAGGGTTTTCGACTGTCCGAAGTTGAAGAAGAATTTCAGTTGGTCGGGCTTCAATGCGGTGATTCTGGAAGAAGTGGCCAGGCGTTGGTACAAGATGTTCTGCACGTCGGCCAGGGGTACACTTCCTCTACCTGTACTTTCGTTGGCATAGGTAGAAAAGTTGAGGTTGATGGGTCGTAACCGTCTGCCCGTAAAGTCGCTCATGAAGGCAAATCCTTTGTCGCGTACCGTCATGATGACGGTGTCGGGCATGTTGGTGGTGATGATGATGTTTTTGGGCACGTTGACCAAGCGTATGGGCACGGGAATCTCTTTTTCGTACATCTCATCGAGCGTCATGGAAAGCCAAAACGCCGCACTGAGAAATAGGAAAAACAAAAACACCAGGAATCGCTTGGATACCAAGTCGAGCAAGAAATTCCTGATGGGTGCGGTGATACGCTTGAGCTGCTTGAGCATGTGCGATTGCGGTTAAGCGTTGGTTGTGTTCTGCGAAGCTGCGTCGGCATAAAGGAAGTTGCGGTCAACCTGTACGGTGACGCCGCGCGCGATTTCCACGTCCACTTTGTTTGTGGTGAGGTCAATGCGCTTCACGGTGCCGTAGATGCCGCCGTTGATGATTACCTTTGAGCCTTCCTGCAAAGCGTTTTGGAAGTTGCGTATCTCCTTTTGTTTCTTTTGTTGTGGACGAATCATGAACAGCCACATGATAGCCAGCATGGCTACCATGAAGATGAGCATGCCTGTTCCGCCGCCTGCTGCTTGTGCAGCTAATAGTAGTGTTGTCATATTTGATTGATTAATTAATTTGTATTTGTATTTGTATTTCTATTTTGTCTATTCTTGTTCTTCTGCCAGTTGCTCTGTGTTAGGGGTTTCCTCATTCTTGGAAGACCGGCGCTGCTTAAGTTCGAGCATGGGTTTGAGCATCTTGCCTGTCAAGATGAGGTGACGTGCGATGGCGTCGAGCATGCCGTTGATATATCCGCCGCTCTTTGTGGTACTGTAACGCTTGGCCTGGTTGACATATTCGTAAATCGTCACCGAGACGGGGATGTTCGGGAACGTGAGCATCTCGGCGATGGCAATCTGCATGATGACCACGTCCATGTAGGCCAACCGTGAGAAGTCCCAGTTGCGGCTGGTCTCGCTCATGTACAGCTGGTAGGTGTCGGCATTGAGGATGGTGGCGCGGAAGAGTTTGGTGGCGAAGTTGCGGTCTTCCGGGTCCTTGTATTCGGGCAAGATTTCCTGATCGGCCTTGTTGGCCTGTTCGAACCGCCTGATGGTTTTCAGCACGAAGGTATCTACCACCTCTTTGTCATCGTTCCAGTAGAGACTCTTCTCCTCGAGCAGGGCATCCAATTCGGGATTATCCTGAATGAGCTGTTTGTACAGCTTGCGCCATACCTCGCGGTCGGCCTCATAACTATCGTCCGTGTCGGCCATGTATGCTTGGTAGGTTTCCGACTGCTCAATCTGGTTGCATATCTTTCTAATGAACTCAACGTCGTCATCCCAGGTTAGTTTCTGCTCTTCGATGAAGTCGTTGAGCATTTTGTTCTCTTCCAGTTGAACGGCAAACTTGTTGAAGGCGAACTTTTGTGAAGGCATCTCCGTTCCTTCCCTTTCGGCTTTCTGTGTGTTAATCTCCACTCTGTGTCGCTCTTCACGCGAGATGGCCACGATGAGTTGGAGCAGATAGATGTACAAATGGTATGCTTTGGAGAGGCAGAAAAGCAATTCTTTCTCTGCGTTATCCATGTTGTGATTGCCATTCTGATAGTATGCGTAGGTTAACTGGACTATCTTGGTCCTGATTATTTCGCGATTGATCATCCTTGTTTTCTTTCTATATTTGTCATGCAAATGTAGCCTTTTTTTACATGACTTGCAAGCAATCTATCTTGATAATAGCAATTTTTTACAGAAACTTTGCATATCTCAGATAATTCAAGTAACTTTGCAGCGCTTTTTTGAGCGCATCAGTGACGCCGACGCAAGTCGTGAAAGAGGGGAGGGGAGCGATGTTCCGCCTGCCGCTCTTATTGGCGGCATCGGCCAAGCAGGAGATTCCTGCGTCTCTGTGTGATGGCGAATTAAGGCAATGAATGTTCAACAACTTAATTTAGAGTAACACATTATGAAAGAGATTAATGTATCAGGTAAGAAGCGTAAAGACCTTGGAAAGAAAGCTTCTAAGCAATTGAGAAAAGAGGGTTACGTGCCCTGTAACCTTTACGGTGCAGCACAGGCTGACGGCAAACCGGAAGCATTGGCTTTCGCGGCTCCCATGTCAGAGTTGCGTAAGGTAGTGTACACACCGCATATCTATGTCATCAACCTCAACATTGATGGCGAAAGTCATACCGCTATTTTGAAAGAACTGCAGTTCCATCCTGTGACGGACGCACTGCTCCACGTTGACTTCTACGCTGTGAACGACCAGAAACCTATCACCATCGGTATTCCGGTGAAATTGGTTGGACTGGCACAAGGTGTACGCGATGGCGGACGTATGAACCTGTCTATCCGCAAGGTGAACGTTACCGCTCCTTATCAGCGCATTCCAGAGCATCTGGACATCGACGTTACCAACTTGAAAATTGGTAAGAGCATCAAGGTGGGCCAGCTGAATTTTGAAGGACTGGAAATGGCTACATCGAAGGATGTCGTGGTATGCTCTGTCAAGATGACACGTGCCGCTAACTTGTCTACTGGCCAAGAAACAGAGGAAGAGGGCGAGGCAGCCGCTGAGGGCGAAAGCGAAGGCGAAGCTGCACCAGCAGAGGCTTAATCAGCCCGTGACAGTCACGATAGTTTAATCAATGGACAAATACTTGATTTGTGGTCTGGGAAACCCGGGTGCTGAATACGCGGGAACCCGCCACAACACTGGATTTATGGTATTGGACGCTTTTGCCAAGGCGTCCAATATCGTTTTTGAGGATAAGCGTTATGGCTTCGTGGCCGAAACCAGTCTGAAAGGTCGCAAAATCATCTTGCTCAAGCCCACCACGTTTATGAACCTCAGTGGCAACGCCGTGCGTTATTGGCTTAACAAGGAAAACATTGACCAGCGGCGCTTGCTCGTGGTTTCTGATGATGTGGCCTTGCCCTTAGGCGAGTTCCGTCTCAAAGGTAGTGGCAGCAATGGCGGCCACAACGGACTGGGGCACATCCAGCAGCTCATCGGCCAGAACTATCCCCGTCTGCGCATGGGCATTGGCAACGAGTATCCGCGTGGCGGACAGGTAGACTGGGTGCTCGGTCACTATGATGAGGCGGATATGCAGGTTCTTCAGCCTGCCATCGACACCGCCGTGGAAATCATCAAGAGCTTTGTCCTGGCTGGCATCGACATCACCATGAACCAGTTTAACCAACAGGGGAAAAAGAAAGGGGGCCAATAGGGCTAATAAGGCTAATAAGGCCAATAGGGCTAATAAGCCCAATTAGCCTAATTGGCCTAATTGGCCTAATTGGCCCAATAATCCCAATAATCACTATGACAGAAACTACCACCACTCCCAACCTTCGTGTCAAGGACACCGGCTCGGCGCGCATTGACAAGTGGCTCTGGGCGGCTCGCATCTTCAAGACTCGCACGCTGGCTGCTGATGCTTGCAAGAACAATCGTGTGAGCATTAATGGGGTGAACGTGAAGCCGAGTCATGTCATCAAGCCCGGCGAAACGATTGATGTCAAGAAACCGCCCATCACCTATTCGTTCAAGGTGCTCAAGACCATCGAACAGCGGGTGGGAGCTAAGTTCATTCCACAGATTTACGAGAATGTCACCGATGCCAAGCAGTACGAACTGTTGGAGATGAGTCGCATCAGTGGATTTGTAGACCGTGCCCGTGGAACCGGACGCCCCACGAAGAAAGACCGTCGTAGCATGGATGCCTTCGTCCGTCCGGCTCTCTTTGGATGGGATGATGATGAATGGGATGAAGATGATGACGATTAATGAGGCGCAAGTGCCAAAAACGATAACAGCATGACAGAACGAACAACCACCACTACATCCTCCTCACGCCCCTGTAACGTTGCCATCTTTGTTTCGGGTAGCGGTACCAATTGCGAGAACATCATACGCTATTTTCAAGATTCACCGCTGGTGCATGTCGCGCTGGTGTTGAGCAACAAGTCAGATGCCTACGCCTTGGTGCGAGCCAAAAGACTGAACGTTCCTACCGTTGTCGTGTCCAAGGCCGAGTTTGGCAAGGCCGATGAGGTGCTGAAAATACTCGATGAGCATCACATCGATTTCATTGTGTTGGCTGGGTTCTTGCTGATGATTCCCGACTATCTCATTCAGACTTACCACCGACGCATGATTAACCTGCATCCCGCTTTGCTGCCCATGTTTGGCGGCAAGGGCATGTACGGACACCATGTGCACGAAGCGGTGAAGGCCGCGGGCGAAACCGAGACAGGCTTCACCGTTCATTGGGTTAGTTCGGTATGCGATGGTGGAGAAGTCATCGCTCAGTTCCGCACCCCACTTCTCCCATCCGACACTGTCGACGATATTGCGGATAAAGAGCACCAGCTGGAGATGCAGCATTTCCCGCAAGTGATAGAGCAGGTCGTTCAGGAATTCTTGGGAGATAGTAAAAATAGTAGGAGTTAGCAGGAGTAACTTGGAGTTAGGGGGAGTTAATAGGAGTAACTTGTAGTTAGCGGGAGTTAACGGACATTAGCTTTGCAAATAAATCACTTGTTTGTAACGCTAATGTCCGTTAACTTCTATTTACTCCCCATTAACTCCCGTTAACTCCCATTAACTTGATTGGCAACGCTAATCTCTACCAGTGTCTGCCGCCATGACCGCCTCTGTTGCCCCTACCGCCGAAGCCCCGGTGCGGACTACCAAAGAAACCTCCTCTTTCGCGCATGCCTTGACGTGCCTGGTGGCCGCCAAAGATGTTCAGTCGATAAATCACGTGCAGCATGGCATAGCTGTTGATGCTGTTGCATTCGGTGTCGCTGCGTTGCATGGCATCAATGGATCGGCTGAAATTGCTCTGGTTGTTCAGGATGTCGTAGAACTGCAACGACAGCGTGAGGTTGCGCTGTTTGAGCAAACTCTGCGACAACTGCACGTTCCACACCAGCTCGTTGGTGTTCATGGCCTGATCGTTGTAGCCACGACGACTGTTCTCATGCAAGTCGGTCGACAGACTGGTTCCCCACGGAGCCGTCAGGTTCACGTTGATTCCGTATGAAAAGCGCCATGTGTCCAGATTGCTCTGTTTTTGCAGTTGGTTGCGCGAGTGGTCATAGTTCAGCGATCCATTCAGCTCTACTTCCAGCCATTCGTTGCGGAAGCTCATCCCCAGCCGCTCGTTAACCGATAGCGACCGTGTGGTGTTCTTCTGCGAGTCGGCGTTGCGGTTGAGGCTGACATACCCCACACGGTTATTGTAGCCCAGAGAGGTCCACGTGTTGATGTTCCACACTCCCGCAGTGTCAATCGAGCAGTTGTACATCAGTCCGCCATTGGCATTCCAGTTGCCGTTGATGTTTTCAGGCCGCGTTGTTCTTCCACCCGTTTTCTCATCGTAGGTCACCTTTCGGCTAATGCTGTTGCGCGTGTTGCCATAGTGCAGATAGCCCATGATGCCTTGCTGATGGTTGTTGATGTAATTGTTGTAAAACAGTCGGAAGCTGTTGGTGAACGATGGTTTCAGTCCTGGGTTTCCCCTGGAGATATTCAAGGGGTCGCTGTCGTCATAGATGTCCAACAGTTCTGAGATACCCGGTTGCGTGGTGTAGCCTCGGTAGTTGATGCGCAGGTTGCTCACGTCCGAGAAGCGGTAACGGAAGTCCAGGGTGGGCGTCATGTTGGTCACGGTGCGGGTTGTGTCGGCATCCACTCCTTGATAGCGCTGGGTGAATTTCGACTTCTGCGGCTGTACCATCAGTCCCACGTTGAAGTCGTACTTGGTGCGAATCATGCGGAAACCCAGGTTCACCTCGTGCGTATAATTTTGGTATTGCGAGAATCTACTCAGGTCTTCATCCAGATACGTTTCGTAGGGATGTTCCAATCTACTCAGATAACTGTTCCAGTTGCGGTACACAGGACTAAGGCCAGCGAAGAAGTCCTCGCCCAAGTTGCTGAAGTCGTAGGTAGAGCGGTCGCTCTTGCTATAGCTGTAGTTGAACTTGTAACTCAGTTGCAAAAACGTGGCCTTCCACAGCGGTTCGCTGTAGGTTGCCTGCACGCTGTAGTTCCAGTTCTTAGACGGTGTGAGGTTGTAGCGGTTGGTTTGGTAGGTTGAGTCGTTGCCCAGCGCATTTTTCACCTTATATAAATGTACGTTGCTCATCGTGAGGTTGTTGTTTTCGCTCTCGTTATAGTGGGCGTCAGCCCTCAAGGTGACGTTGCGACCTTTGTTTCCCAGTCGTCTGTTCAGTTGCAACATTCCGCCGAAACGCTTGTTCTCACCGTAACTAATGCCGTTGTGGTCGCGCCTGTTCACCACTACACTGTCGGCCGCCATCTGGGCCAACGATTCGGCTGCCAATGGGTCGCTGGCATGTAGAAACGGGTCTTCGTTAAACGATGCCGACTGGTTCCAGCTGCGCCCGTCGTTGGTCGAATAACTCAACCTGGGGCGAAACATGATGTTGGTCAGCGTGTCGGGCGTCCATTCCACTCGCATGTTAGCATTCCAGCTGTTGTTTCGTCCATATTGCTGGTTGATGCTGTTGGAGAACGAACCCACGCGACTCACGAAGTTCTCTGACGAGTTTTTCGTGCCGATGTCACTGTTCGAGTGGTTCCAGCGCACGCTCCCGTCTATTTTCAGCGTGTCTTTCTTTTCGTAGTTCAGGTTAAGACCCACCATTTTGTTGGCGTTCAGTCCGTTTCTTCCTCTTCTAAAGCCTCCCCTGTGCCCAAATCCCATGTCGTTGGTGTTGTTGGCGTTGCCAAAGGTCATGATGCGCAGACCGTCTTTGAAATAAGCCGCCATGAGGCGCTCGGCATATCGGTCTTTGGTTCCCACGGCCAGGTCGACGTTGCTAATCATCCCTTTGTTCATGCCGCGTTTCAAACCAAAGTCAAGCACCGTCTCCTCGTTGCCGTCATCAATGCCCGTCACGCGCGTCAGGTCGCTCTTCTCATCGTACGCCCTTATCTTTTCTATCGCATTGGTGGGCAGGTTCTTCATGGCAGTTTTGGTGTCGCCAACCATGAACTCTTTGCCGTCCACCTTAATCTTTTTCACCTCCTTGCCATTGATGGTAATCTTCCCATCGTCGTCTACCTGTGCGCCAGGAATGCGCCTCACCAGTTCTTCGGCTACCGACCCTTCCGGCGTGCGGTAGGCCGAGGCGTTGTAGATGAAGGTGTCTTTCTTCACCACCACCTTCATGGCCTGCCCTGTGACCTGCGCCTCTTTCAGCATCACGGCATCGGTACGCATGGCCGTTTGTCCCACCTTCACAGACTCGTTTTTTGTTATGCGGATGTTCTGGAAGCTGGTGATGTAGCCAATGCTCGACAGCTTGAGCAGATACCTGCCGTTGGCGGGAGCCTTTAACGTGTAGGCACCATGCTTGTCAGATACGACTCCGGTGACAAACGTGCTGTCTGTTTTCAACAACTGTACCGTGGCATGCGTCATCGGCTCGTTGGTTTCTTTATCTACCAGTGTTCCTGTAATCTGTCGTTCTTGTGTCCATGCGGCCATTGATATCATCATCAATGCCAGCAAGGTGAGGAGTATTCGCTTCATGTGTTTAGTTTCTTTTACCTTTCTCATCGGCCATGTTGTAATCTCCATGGTGACATTCCTATTACATAGGATGTTTAAGACGCAATAAAGTTTAATTTTGGGCGGAAAATTTACCACCGTCTACGATTTTGCCACGGCCAATGTCCCCGTCATTTTAAATCGTTAACATTTCGAGTTGTGATTTTTATCCTTTTTTGTCATCGTACACAAAAAAAACAGTATATTTGCAACATAAACAAATCAAATTACTAACTAATTAATTTACCATGAAGGTTCATGAATATCAGGCGAAAGCCTTGTTTGCACAGTACCATTTGCCAGTAGACAAGAGTGTATTGTGT
>CAKOVA010000031.1 GCA_934120735.1 uncultured Prevotella sp. | reverse complement strand
GTGAATTACACAAATAACATAAGGTATATATTATTGAATATCAGTGGATTATATTTATTTAGTAGACCCTAATTAAAAATAAAAAAATCATTAAAGAAAGTTACTGCAATTACATTAATATGTGGTTGTTTCAAACTGTAAGATTATCAAAATGGTATTTGCATTTTGACACACCCTCTACTTAAAAAGTTTAATTTATAATAGTGTTGCGGAATTAAGGTATAATAAAAAATAAGAGGTAAGTGACCGAATGGTGGAATATAAAAAAGCGTATCACAACCAAGCAAGTTTTGATACGCTTCTTCGATTCTGCTTATTTATTGATTTGATAAGATTTTACACAAAAATCTTATCAGATAAAACAGAGAGATTCCAACTCCAATCAGCCTTAATGGACTTATATGATGTTCCATTTTGTAGTCCTTATATATATCATAGCATAATATTGACGTAATATATGTAGAACCTAGGAATAAGAAAAAAAATACCATTCTATATTTATAATTAAATGTAATCCATACAAGAAGCAAAGTCTACTACTGCAATAGCAGCGCCAACCCATCCTAAAGATCTTGTCGCCATTTTTTTAGCGGCTTTTAAAATAGCTTTTTTTGTTAAGGATTTCGCACTACCAACTATTAGCCCTGCAGGAATTCCTAGCGCATCAAGAGCACAGTTGGCAATCTGTGATCTTGTAGTCGGAATGTCTAATTGTGCAATAGCTATAGCCAGTATTATAGAATTCGCATCAACATCATTAGAAAACGTCTCCGCAAGATCCTCTTCTGTAATGCCATAAACACTTAGAACATCCTTACTCTTTTCTAACACTGGTTTTAAGCTTTCTTTCAAATCTACGTTTACATTATCATCATAAATATTTGATCTAGTATAATTTGATTGAAGGGCTACTTTCTTGATTTTCTGAACATTTTGTGAGACCGATGACTTAAAATCCGTTATCGTAGCATCCACAGCTTTCTCAGACACCTCACTTGCTTCATTCTGGAAGCTTCCGTTTTCAGACTCATTACAACTAACACATGTAAAAAGTGAGAAAACCACTAAACACACACATAAAACTTTATTCATAACATAATATTATAGGACAACTTTAGGTATTGTAACATTTAAGTTTTTAAAATCTTTACCAAGTGCAAAATACAGACTTCGTGGTTCTGTTTTTAAATCTCATATCTTCACTTTGGCGTGGCAAATATGGTTATTATTCCGTTAAGTTCCAAGAAAAATTTCCTTTTTTTGTTTTGCGTGACTAATTTTGTGACGGAGGCGACTAATGGCAATCACAAAATCCGGACAATCTCCAGGTGCTCTGCAAGCATTGTAATAGAACCTCAAATCCGCAACAAAGCCCTTGAACGTCCTTATTGCGTTTACACGTCCTCTCATTACTGAATTTGCAGATAATTTGAACTTGAAGCACCCACTTCTGCCTACAATATCCCCTTACCCCACAATGTGACTTGAGGCAATACACAATATCATTCCCATAAGTTGTAGGCATTATCCAAAATCAGTCTGGAAAACATCTGCGTAAGCATTATTACAGGTATAGATATTCAGCACATACCGCCTTGATGTCCTGATCCACTTGGCTGGTACAGAGATAAACCTGAAGACAAACGCTTTTATGCGACTTGTTGCATTGAGTCCGAAGTTCCTATTGAATCGGCATTCACCATAGAGGCTTCGGAAGACAAAACCTCACCTGTAACTATCCAATTGAAAAACGAGAGTTACGGGGCAGAAGAATATGAATGGACTTTCGAGGGTGGTATTCCCAGTAGTTCCAATGAGAGGACTCCGGCTAAAGTTGTGTTCACTCAGGCTGGTGAGCACAAAATAACCTTGCGAGTGTGGAATGCTGTATAGGAAAGGATAAGTCAGCAAACCATCAGGGTTGATTCTGCCATGACGATAGGCTTTGATTTCTCCATTGCCCTCAACGACATCGCTCCCGGAGTTGTTTCCATTACAAACAAGAGCGAAGGTGGAATTAAGGTTAAATAATATTATAAGATTACAGGTTAAAGGGACAGATGCGAATGCTTTAATTATCTTTGTGCAATAAAAACAATATTTTGTATGATGCAAAAACGAATAGTAGGAGCGTGCATCGGCATGTGCATGGTGTGTGCGTCGTGCGTACATCAGTACCAACTCACGAGCGTTCAGCGCACGCGTATCGTTGTAGATCAGCGCTATGATGCCACGCATGACAAGGTTGTTGAGATGTTGATGCGACCTTATAAAGAAGATATTGATAGCCTCATGGGACCTGTTGTGGGGCGAGTGGCTCGTGACATGAGTGTGAATCGACCTGAAAGTACGCTGTCAAACTTATTGTCCGACATCCTGGTATGGGGCGCAAAGAAAGCCAACGACACACCCGATTTTGCCGTATATAACATGGGTGGCATCCGTGCGGCATTGACCAAGGGCGACGTGACCATTGGAGACGTGGTGGATGTGGCACCCTTTGAGAACAAACTTTGCCTGCTTACGCTCACGGGATCGCAAGTTCTTCAGCTCTTTGAGCAGATTGCAAGCGTGGGTGGTGAAGGCTTGAGCCGCGAGGTTCGGTTGGTGATTACCAAGGATGGACGACTCAAATCGGCCTTGATTGATGGAAAAAAAGTGAATCCAGACGCTAAATATCGCATCGCAACCTTGGACTATCTCGCACAGGGCAATGACAAACTCGTGGCCTTCAAGCATAAGACGGACGTGGTGTCGCCACAGGTTCACGAGAACAACGTGCGCTTCATCATCATCGACTACTTCAAACAACTGGCGGCAAAGCATGAGGAAGTAGACGCGAAGATAGAAGGAAGAATAGTTGTAGAATAGATTTGACCATCAAAAAGAAGGAGATAAAACAAATGAAGAGATACCTGTTTGTAACCATGGCGTTGCTCATGATGGCCGTGATGCCTATGGCGGCGCAAGACAAAACCTTGACCATTCTGCACACCAACGACACGCATAGTTGCATTTATCCCTTGAATCCCAATTTGGCCGACACGATGTTGGCGGGTCGAGGTGGATTCATTCGTCGCATCGAGATGCTGAAGCAAGAGCGGAAGAAAGACCCCGATTTGTTGCTGTTCGATAGCGGTGACTTTAGTCAAGGTTCACCTTATTACACCCTTTACAAAGGCGAAGTGGAGTTGAAGCTGATGAACAGGATGGGTTATGATGCGGGTACGATTGGCAACCATGAGTTTGATTTCGGCATGGAGAACCTCGCTTTTATCCTCCGAAACCTGCGGTTTCCCATCGTCTGCACCAACTACGATTTTACGGGAACGCCTTGTGAAGGCCTGGTTAAGCCTTACTTAATCATTAAGCGCAAGGGTATTAAAATAGGTGTCTTCGGTCTTTCGCCGGCTTTGGATGGACTGGTTGATGCGCAGAAGTGCAAGGGTGTGCGGTATTTGGACCCTGTGAAGACGGCGCACGACACGGCTCTGATGCTCAAGCGAGACAAGAAGTGCGACCTGGTGATTTGTATTTCACACTTGGGATGGCTGGATGGCAGCGAAGGAGATAAAGCCATGATTGCAGGGTCGCGGTATATTGACTTGGTTTTGGGCGGTCATTCGCACTCCTATTTCAAGACCTTGGAGTACGCGAAGAACCTGGATGGAAAAGAGATTCCCGTCGATCAGAACGGCAAACATGCTGTATTTGTAGGAAAACTCAAACTCTCTTTCGCCAAGAAAAAATAAGGAAAAAGGCGCCGAAGCAGCGCCTTGATATCAAATAGCGGCTTGCAATCCATGGCACTGATGATGTGCCGGGAGGGTTGTAAGCCGCTGTTTTTTATTCAAAATAGAAGGTGAGCACAATCATTTTTGACCGAGATCGATCCACGGATTTGGCATACGGAATCATGTTTTTGTCCTTCAAACTGTCCGCATGCTTGGCATCGTAGCTGTTGGTCAGGCCAAATAAAAACTTCAATTCGGGTCTCAATTTGAAATAAGGTAAGTAGAAATCGCAGCCCACCCCCACCTCTGCGAATGTTTCATATCGCTTCAAGGCGATGTATTGGTCACTGTTGCCACTCAAGTTCACCATGGGATTGACGCCAGCCATGAGGTAAGGACGATGATTGTTGAAGCGAGGTGCGGCAAAAATCAAGTCGAGTGCGGTAGAGATGTACGCCGTCTTGATATCTTGTCGCTCTTCGATGGGCTGCCCATTCGCATCCTGTTTGTTGAAATTGTGAAACGTCAGGTGGCGATTACCGAAGTACATGGCAGGGGCAATGCGGAACTGAAAGTTGGTACTCAGTCTGAATTCGCCCAGCACGCCTACCGTTAAACCTGCGTCCCACCGGTCTTGATCGGTCGTGATGAGTGCTTCGCTCGTCGAGCCATCCTCGTGAGTAATGTGCTGTGTACCAACGTTATTGAACTCAATGTCCTGAAAATGAGTGCCCAGCAGCACGCCAAAATGGAACGGGCGCAGGTCGGTATACGGCCGATTTTGCACCGTCCGGTCGGGCTGCGCATAGGCAACCATCGCGCATAGAGCCAACAGCAGGATGTGAAAAACCTTCTTCATGATGTATCATTAACGCTATTTTTCGGCGGATATTGCCTTGGGCGCGTAGGGTTTTGTAGATAAAAAACAGAAACACAAAGTTCTTAATAGTTTTGAAAAAAGTGTCAATCTTACACTTATCTCAAAAAATATGCTTATTTTTGTTGGCATGTCATCCAGTTTGAAGCGTAAACCTGGCGAAGCTCTTCGCAGGTTTTTCTCACCAGTCAGCAGGGGCTTGTGATGGCATAGCAAACGGTGAAGCGGAGAAATAGGTGACTGAATGTCAACCTATTTGCCCACACCACCAATTTAGAAAGAATGTAACCAAAATCATAAAAACTATGTATCATTATTTTAGAAAATCTTTTTTAGGAATTACAATGTTATGCGCGGCCGTGTGTGCAACCACACTAACGGGCTGCACGGACAAGAAAGGAGCCGATTTGGACAACAACCCGTTGATGAAAGAGAGCACGCTACCACTTGGCGCGCCTGATTTTAGTAAAATCAAAACCGAACATTTTTTGCCAGCAATGAAAGCTGGAATCGAACAACAGCGTGAAGCCATCAAGGCCATTGTGGACAACAAGGACTCGGCGACATTCGAGAACACCATTCTGGCCTACGAAAAGAGTGGCGTATTGCTCGACCGAGTGACCAGTATCTTCTTTGGGCTTACCAGCGCAGACAAGACCCCTGAGCTGGAAGAAGTAGAGAACGAGGGTGTGCCTTTGCTCACCGATTTCGACAACGAGATATCGTTCAACCAACCGTTCTTCGACCGAATCAAATATGTTTACGATCACGAACACGATAAGTTGCAAGGCGAAGACAAAAAGTTGTTGGAGGAAGTGTATAAGAATTTCGTGCGTTCCGGGGCTTTGTTGCCGGCAGATAAGAAAAAGCGCATGGAGGAAATCAACAACAAGATAGCCAAATTGCAGCAGGATTTTGGTAACATGTTGCCAAAAGCTACCAACGAAGCGGCCATTTGGGTGGACAAGGTTGAAGACCTGGCCGGACTGAGTGAGGCGGATATCGCACAGTGCAAGAAAGACGCTGAGAGCCGTGATGGCAAGGCACCTTACTGCATCGTGATTACCAACACCACGCAACAGCCCATCTTGGCAAGCCTTGAAAACCGTGCGTTGCGCGAGCGTGTGTTCAATGCTTCCATCCATCGTGCTGACGGAACGGGAAAATTCAACACCTTCCCCATCATCGTTGAGATGGCAAAGCTGCGTGCAGAGAAGGCCGAACTAATGGGATTCAAGAATTATGCGGCCTACTCGCTGGACAATACCATGGCGAAAAATATGGACAATTTGAATGCTTTCCTCAAGCAGTTGATTGGTGCTTACACGCCAAAGGCCGATGAGGAAACGCGCGCCATCGAGGCGTATGCGCAGAAAACCATGGGAACTGATTTCAAATTGCAGCCTTACGACCGGTTCTATTATTCGGCTAAGATGAAGAAAGAGCAGTTCAACTTCTCGGAAGATGAGGTGAAACCCTATTTCAACCTCGATTCTGTACTGGTTAATGGCGTGTTCTTTGCTGCCAACAAGGCTTACGGACTTTCTTTCAAGGAGCGTACCGACCTGCCCACGTACCACAAGGATATGAAAGTGTTCGACGTGATGGACAAGGATGGCAAGCAGCTGGCATTGTTCTATGTTGACTATTTCCGCCGGCCAACCAAGCGGGGTGGCGCATGGATGAGCTCGTTTGCCAAGCAAAGCAAGCTGCGCAACCAGCTGCCTATTATATATAATGTGTGCAACTTTGCCAAGGCTCCAGAGGGACAACCCACGCTGCTTACTTGGGATGAGGCAACCACCATGTTCCACGAGTTCGGGCATGCGCTGCACGGAATGCTCTCGAATTGTAAGTACAACACGTTGAGTGGAACAGCCGTGACGCGCGACTTCGTAGAGATGCCCTCACAGTTTAACGAGTCGTTTGCCGTCATTCCCGAAGTGTTTGCTAACTTCGCCAAGCATTATAAGACCCAAAAGCCCATGCCGGAAGAGTTGAAACAGAAGATGCTCAACTCACTTCAATTCCATTCAGCCTACGCTTTGGGCGAAAACTTGGCAGCCACCTGTCTGGATTTGGCTTGGCACAACATGGCTTCATCGCAAATTCCTGCGGCCGACAAGGCTGGCGAGTTTGAGACAAAGGCGCTCCAAGGAATTGGACTTTACAATGTACAGATTCCTCCACGCTATTCTACCTCGTACTTCAACCATGTGTGGGGCGGAGGCTATGCGGCTGGCTATTACAGCTATCTGTGGTCGGAGGTGCTGGCCGTTAACGTGGCCGACTACTTCAAAGCGCATGGCCCACTGAAACCAGAGGTAGGTCAGGCTTTCCGTGACAAGGTGCTTAGCCGTGGCAACACGGGCGACCTGATGCAGATGTTCTGCGACTTTACAGGCTTGAAAGCACCAGATGCCAAGGCCTTGTTGAAGGCTCGTGGACTTTGATAGGTCTTCGTCTGACTATTGATTAGATTTTCAATTTGAGCGTTGCCTCATCTTGTTTTCCTGGCTGGTGCCCGATTTTTCAGGCCCATCGATACTGCCAAGTGAAACAAGATGGGACAACATGTTTTTGTGATAAACTGACTTGTTGCGGAAAACAATCACGCGGCTTTTACCTTATGGCCCGCTCCCAAATTCCATACTTGTATTCTCTTGTTTCCCAGCTATTTAGAACATTTTTCCATAAGCATGTAGATTGCCCGTCAATGTCATTGAGTTTAGCGTCCAAAGTCATTGAGTTTGCCATCCAAATGCAATGGGTTTGCACTCCAAAGTCATTGAGTTTGAAAATCCACCCCAAAAACTTGAGCGACGCATGGGTGAAATGAGGCGAATAGGGTGTGTAGCGTAGGGTCGCACCAAGGATTCGCATAACCTTTTTTCTAATCAAGAATTTCAATTTCACATCAAAAAACCTTTTTCATTGAAAGTGCGTATTCTATGTAAAATAACGTTTTTTACAATCATTGATGCGGTTCATTCAAGGGTTTTTCGTAACTTTGTAGCCAAATACACATAAAAATATGGCTGGAGTAAAACAAATTAAAACAGCGTTGGTTTCCGTCTTTCACAAAGATGGATTGGAGGCACTGTTGGCAAAGCTGCATTCTGAGGGCGTAAAATTCCTTTCTACAGGTGGTACACAACGGTTTATCGAGTCGTTAGGCTACGAATGTCAAACGGTGGAAAGCGTGACTTCTTATCCATCTATCTTGGGTGGACGCGTCAAGACGTTGCACCCCAAGGTGTTCGGTGGTATCCTTGCCCGTCGTGAAAACGAGGGCGACCGTGCGCAGATGCAGCAATATGACATCCCGGCAATCGACTTGGTGGTGGTTGACCTTTATCCTTTCGAGGAGACAGTGGCCAGTGGCGCTTCAGAACAAGAAATCATTGAGAAGATTGACATTGGGGGCATCTCCCTGATTCGGGCTGGTGCTAAAAACTTCAACGATGTGGTTATCGTGCCCAGCAAGAACGAATATGGCATGTTGCAGGACATTCTTGACAAGAATGGCGCACAAACCACGCTCGAAGAGAGAAAGCAGTTTGCCGAGCGTGCCTTTGGGGTGAGCAGCCACTACGACACGGCTATCCACCAATGGTTTGCAAAATAAAGATGATATAGGCTGGCAGGAGGTGGCTCCTTGCCGGCATTTAGGCCTAAAAATAAAACATAAACAGATATGGGATTTTTTTCTTTTATCCAAGAAATAGCAATGGACTTGGGTACCGCCAACACCATCATCATCAGTGATGACAAGATTGTGGTTGACGAACCGTCGGTTGTTGCACTGGATCGTCGCACCGACAAGATGATTGCCGTGGGTGAGAAGGCAAAGTTGATGTACGAGAAAACGCACGACAACATTCGCACCATTCGTCCGCTGCGCGACGGAGTAATCGCCGACTTTACGGCCTGCGAGCAGATGATGCGTGGCTTAATCAAGATGGTGAGGCCTGGTAGACGCTTGTTCTCAACGTCACTTCGCATGGTCATCGGGGTTCCTTCGGGCAGTACCGAGGTGGAACTTCGCGCCGTACGCGACTCGGCCGAACATGCCGACGGTCGTGATGTCTACCTGATTTTCGAGCCGATGGCGGCTGCCATTGGTATCGGTATCGACGTTGAGGCACCGGAAGGTAATATGATTGTGGACATCGGTGGCGGTAGTACCGAGATTGCCGTGATTTCGTTGGGCGGCATCGTGTCGAACAACTCCATTCGTACGGCCGGTGATGACTTGACGGCCGATATCCAGGAATACATGAGTAGGCAGCACAATGTCAAGGTCAGCGAGCGCATGGCAGAACGTATCAAGATTCACGTTGGCTCTGCGCTGACCGATTTGGGCGAAGAGGCTCCTGAAGATTATGTTGTTCATGGACCTAATCGCATCACGGCTTTGCCGATGGAGGTACCTGTTTGCTATCAAGAAATTGCGCACTGTCTGGATAAAACCATCGCCAAAATAGAGAATGCTGTGCTGTCTGCATTGGAGGCAACACCGCCTGAGTTGTACGCAGACATTGTGAAAAATGGCATCTATCTCAGTGGTGGCGGTGCCTTGCTGCGCGGACTTGACAGGCGATTGACTGACAAAATCAACATTCCTTTCCATATTGCAGAAGATCCATTGCACAGTGTGGCAAAGGGAGCAGGCATCGCTTTGAAGAATGTAGACCGCTTCTCGTTCTTGATGAGATAACGGTTAAGGGTTTGTGACACTGAAAATCAATTGTATGCATGCGGAATCTCATTGAGTTTCTTGCAAAACACCACCATTGGTTTGTTTTTATATTGCTTGAAGCTATCAGTTTCACGTTGCTGTTCAGGTACAACAGTTACCAGAACAGCGTGTGGTTCTCGTCTGCGAATGTCGTGACGGGAAAGGTTTATGAGTGGAGTTCGCAACTGGAAAAATTCTTCTCATTGGCCACGGTCAACCAGCATTTGACCCAACGAAATCTGGCTTTAGAGCAAAAAGTTGTGGAGCTTTCAGAGAAGCTGACGGCCGTGACGAAGGATTCATCATACGTCAAAGCCGATGTCACCCAGCAGTTGTCCCAGTTTAAGCAGATTCCTGCAAAGGTGGTGAGCAACTCTTTGAAGGATGTCAACAACCTGATGACCATTGACAAAGGGTCGGTTGACGGCGTGCGAAAAGACATGGGCGTGGTCAGTGGGACAGGCGTTGTGGGGATTGTTTATTTGGTTTCGTCGCACTATGCCGTCGTGATTCCGCTGCTCAACACAAAGTCGAATGTGAGTTGTAAGATTGAGAATCGCGACTATTTTGGTTTTCTCAACTGGCAAGGAGGCTCCACCGATCAGGCCTTCTTGGATGACATTCCACGGCACGCACGCTTCAAATTGCACGAAAACATCGTAACCAGTGGTTACTCATCGGTCTTTCCGCCAGGCATTTCGGTGGGAAAGATTTTGCATGTTTACAACTCTCCTGATGGCGTTTCGTATCGGTTGTGTGTTCAACTCGCCACCGATTTCGCCACATTGCGTGATGTTTCAGTCATCGATAACACGCTGATGAAAGAGCGAATTGAGGTGATGAGAGCCGCACGTGATTCGATGAAAGTGAAAGACAATTAAAGTTATTGGATATGAGTATAGACATGTTGAAAGGAATATCATTCTTTGTCCTGCTCTTGTTGCTGCAAGTGTTGGTGTTCAACCATATCCATCTCTTTGGTTTCGCCACCCCTTTGCTGTATGTTTACGTCATGTTGCTCTTCCGACGCAACTTCCCCAAGTGGGCAATCTTGTGTTGCGGATTCTTAGGGGGCTTATGTGTTGATATCTTTTCCAACACCCCTGGCTTGGCCGCAGCCAGCATGACGTTCATCGGTTTGCTGCAACCATACGTGCTGATGTTGTTCTTGCCGCGCGAGAGTGCTGATGATTTGCAGCCGTCCATGCGGTCGTTGGGCGTGGCATCGTTCTTGAATTATGCGTTGTTGCTGGTGTTTTTGTACTGCATTGTCTTTTTTACGCTCGAGGCTTTCAGCTTCTTCAATTGGATGCAATGGCTTAAATGCGTGGTCGGCAGCACCATACTAACGTTAATATTGCTGCTCACTTTAGAAAACATGCGGAAGAGTTAGTGGGTTGATGAGGCTTTTGTTGCGGATGAATGAAGGATTATAATCTTGAAAAACGTAGATATGTCATAGCCGGGGTGGCCATCGTGATTGTGGTCATCTATATCATTCGTCTGTTTACCTTGCAGTTGTTAAGCGATGATTATAAGAAGAATGCCGACAGTAACGCCTTCCTCAAAAAGATTGATTATCCTTCTCGTGGCATCATTACCGATCGCCATGGCAAACTCATGGTGTACAACCAGCCTGCTTACGACATCATGGTGGTGATGAATGAGCAGAAAAACAGGATTGACACACTCGAGTTTTGTGAAGCCTTGGGCATTACCAAAGGCTTTTTTAAAGCGCGCATGGCCGAGATTAAGGATAGAAACAAAAACCCCGGTTATTCGCGTTTTACGCAACAACTCTTCATGAGTCAGTTGAGCGACAAAGAGTTCAGCGTGTTTCAAGAGAAGATGTATCGCTTTCCAGGCTTCTATGTTCAGAAGCGAAGCATTCGGCAATATCAATATCCTTACGCAGCACATGTGTTGGGAGATGTGGCCGAGGTTTCGCCAAGTGACATCGAAGGGGATGATTATTACCAGGCTGGCGACTATATAGGAAAGTTAGGTGTGGAGCGTTCTTACGAGAAACAGCTGCGTGGACAGAAAGGTGTTCAAATCCTGTTGCGTGACGTACATGGCAAAGTTCAAGGGAGTTATCAAAACGGCGAGCTTGATACCAAGCCCATTCCGGGCAAGAACCTCACCCTATCTCTCGACCTTGATCTGCAAGCGTTGGGTGAAAGATTGTTGCAAGGAAAGATAGGAAGCATCGTTGCCATTGAGCCTTCTACGGGCGAAGTGCTGTGCATGGTGTCGTCACCCACCTACGATCCGCGTTGGATGGTGGGGAAGAAAAGGGGGAAAGTTCATCACGCGTTGCAGCGAAACCAATGGAAACCCCTGCTGAACCGCAGCATCATGGGGCAGTATCCACCGGGGTCTACCTTCAAAACCACCCAGGCTTTGACCTATCTCTCTGAGGGAATCATCTCTCCCTCCACGTCGTTTGCTTGCCATCGCGGATTCTATTACCGCGGACTTCATGTGGGATGTCATGGTCATGCCTCACCCCTGGCGCTCGTACCAGCCATCAGTACTTCGTGCAACGCTTATTTCTGTTGGGGATTGTACTATATGATAGGCAACCGACGCAAATACAAGAACGTGCAAACCGCCATGGACACTTGGCGCGACTACATGGTGAGCATGGGCTTTGGCTATAAACTTGGCATTGATTTGCCAAGTGAAAAGCGCGGATTGATACCCAATTCAGCTTTCTATGACAAAGCCTATCATGGCTCATGGAATGGCTTGACCATCATTAGTATCTCCATTGGACAGGGAGAAGTGAACCTCACTCCCTTGCAAATTGCCAATCTTGGCGCAACCATTGCTAACCGAGGCTACTATCATGTGCCTCATGTGGTGCGCAAAGTGCAAGGCGAACCGCTCGATACCCTGTTCACTCGCCGCCATTACACCAAGGCCAACAAGCGGGCTTACGAATATGTTGTGGCGGGAATGCGTTCGGCTGTTGAGCGCGGAACCTGCCGATCTGCCAACCGAGCTGATTATGCTGTGTGCGGAAAGACAGGTACGGCGCAGAATCGGGGACACGACCATTCGGTCTTCATGGGTTTTGCTCCGATGAATAACCCTAAGATAGCCATCGCCGTTTATGTGGAGAATGGCGGATTTGGAGCCGATTTTGGTGTGCCCATCGGTTCTCTCATGATGGAACAATATATTAAAGGATCGCTTTCTCCGGCATCGGAAGCGAAAGCAAAAACAATGCAAAATCGTAGAATAGGATATGGCTCGAGTAACCGATAAACCCTCTGGAGTGTTTCGTTCACTTGACTGGTGGACCATTCTCATCTACATGGCGCTGCTCATCTTTGGGTGGCTCAGTGTGTGTGGGGCCAGCTATACCTACGGCGACACCGATATATTCAGCCTCAGTACGCGGTCGGGTATGCAGATTGTGTGGATTGCCACCTCCGTCTTCTTGGGCATGGTGCTGGTTTTACTCGATGATAGATTCTACGATATGTTCTCGTACATCATCTATGTCGCATTCCTCGTGCTGCTCTTTGCCACCATCTTCAATCCGCATGACATCAAGGGTTCGCGCTCATGGTTGGTGCTGGGACCGATTAGATTGCAGCCCGCAGAGTTTGCAAAGTTCGCAACAGCGTTGGCCGTGTCAAAGTTTATGGGGCGCTATGGCTTTGACATTCATCAATGGAAAGACTTTGCCATCGCCATTGGCATCGTCCTGTTGCCCATGCTCTTCATCATTGCGCAGAAAGAAACAGGTTCAGCCTTGGTTTATTTATCGTTCTTCCTGATGTTCTATCGCGAGGGAATGCCAGGCAGTGTGTTGTTTACAGGCGTGGCGATGGTGATTTATTTCGTGTTGGGAATCAAGTATGAGGATACCGCATTGTGGTCGCTACCCGTTTCTGCGGGCAAGTTCATGGTGCTGTTGTTGGTACAGTTGTTCTCGGCTTCGATGGTGTATCTCTATTGTAAGGATAAGCGGCAAGCCCGTTTTATCTTGTTGGTTTGCTTGGGAGTCACCGCTCTCTCGCTGCTTTTTGCTCAATTTGTGCTTCCCTTTGACGTGGTCTGGGTGCAGCTTATCGTATCCATCGTGCTGATTGGTTATTTGACTTATTGTTGGCTGGCCAGCCAAATGAGGAGTTATCTCTACATCGCCTTGTTTGCTGTTGGTTCAATCGTGTTCTTCTATTCGGCCGACTACGTGCTCAATAACGTGATGAAGCCGCACCAACGCGTGCGCATCACCGTGCTGTTGGGGTTGGAAGAAGATGTGGCCGGGGCGGGTTATAACGTCCATCAGAGTGAGATTGCCATTGGTGCGGGCGGATTAAGGGGGAAAGGATTCCTCAATGGAACCCAAACCAAACTGAAGTTTGTACCCGAACAAGATACCGATTTTATCTTCTGTACGGTGGGAGAGGAAGAAGGATTCATTGGTTCTGCCGGCGTGTTGGTGCTTTTCTTGGCATTAATCTTGCGACTCATCAAGCTGGCCGAACGCCAACCGTTTGCTTTTGGGCGCATCTATGGTTATTGTGTGGCCAGCATTTTTCTGTTCCATGTCTTCATCAACGTGGGCATGGTGTTAGGACTTACGCCTGTCATCGGCATTCCGTTGCCGTTTTTCAGTTATGGCGGTTCGTCGCTTTGGGGCTTCACCCTCCTGTTATTCATCTTCCTCCGGATAGACGCGGGGCGCAACTTGGTGCACACCTAACCTGAAGATGGCTCAAAAGCACCAAACCCTTTACCGTTTTGTCAGGCTCACTCCCACGTTGCTGATGCCTGGTAAAATCTCTCTTTTCATGTCATGTCGAACGCTGATGTGTAGCGAATCACCTTCGTGTAAGTCCATCGAAGTGATGTCAAAAGCGTATTGATAGTAGCCAATTCCTTGTCCCTTGGGCACCCCATTGGCACCAATGAGCGCGCAATTGAGCGTGTCGACGTGTTTGGTATGCGCCGGATGAACGGTTTGCTCAACGATGAGCGTGAGTCCCATGAAAGGATATTCGTTGTTGATTCGCAGGGCCAACGCCGATTGGTAGTGTCCAGATGCTTTCAACTTGGGCACATCAAACGCCAGACTGTCATTCTTTTCCCAGCCTGCAAGCGGTGTATGACGAAAGGTGTCATACACTTTTTTTTCGTTGCAAGCTGCAAAAAGGATGCAAAGGATGAGTGCTACCCCCAACTTTCTCATGTCCTATCAATTATCTGCCTGACGTTCTTGATTGTCTTTTCGGGCCGTTCTCGGCCTGCGGTTTTGGTTGTTTCTGCGCCGATTGTTGTTGTTTCCCCGTCTTGCATTGCCTTCTGAAGCCTCCGTGTTGGGCCTTTTCTTTCGGTTTTTGTTTTTGTCAAACCTACTGATGTCAGCACCGGCAAGCAAATCTTTAGGCTTGTGTTCTTCTTTCTTCTGCCCATCATTCAAGAGCGAAGCTGGCTTTTCGCCCCGCTTGTTCATCTCAATGATTTCCTGGATGCGTTGGATATCAATCGTCTCGAGGTCCACGGCAGCGTTCTTTTCGGTAGAGTAGGTCACCATCCCTGTGAGGATGTCTGCCTTGAAATGATAATAATCCTTGTCCGCCGTGTGCAACACAATCTCCCTGCTGGGCAGTTTTCGACTGGCTTCCAGATAGTCGTCGGCCTCATAATTGAGGCAGCATTTCAGTTTGGCGCACATTCCAGCCAACTTTTGTGGGTTCAACGAGATGTCTTGGATGCGTGCCGAATTGGTGCTAACCGATACGAAGTTCTTCATCCAGGTGGCGCAACAAAGCTCTCGTCCACACGGTCCGGTGCCGCCAATGCGCCCTGCTTCCTGCCGGGCACCAATCTGTTTCATCTCAATGCGCACGTGGAAGGTTTCGGCCAGCACTTTGATGAGCTGCCTGAAGTCAACGCGTTCGTCGGCGATATAGTAGAAGATGGCCTTGTTGCCGTCGCCCTGATACTCCACGTCGCCTATCTTCATTTGCAGACCAAGATCCTTCGCAATCTTTCTACTCTGTATCATGGTGTCGTGTTCGCGAGCCTTCGCCTCCCTGTATTTCTCCATGTCCACCTCTTTGGCGATTCGGTAGATGCGTTTAATCTCATCTTGCGACCTCAAATTGGCCTTCTTGATTTGCAGCTTCACCAGGCTTCCGGTGAGCGTCACCACGCCAATGTCGTGTCCCGGATTGGCTTCCACGGCCACGATGTCGCCCTTTTTCAGGTCCAACCCGTTCACGTTGTGGAAATATCCCTTTCGGGTATTCTTGAACTGAACCTCCACCAAGTCGGTCGTCAGGTTGTTTCCTGGGATGTCGGCCAGCCAGTCATAGGTGTTCAACTGCTTGTCTTGGCGGCCACACGAGTGGCGGCAAAGGCCTCTATCACACCCGTTGGCTATCTTGAATTTCATATTTTTGTAATCCATTGTGTAAAAGTTGAGTGGAAGAATGCCGCTGTCACGATTGTCGGCGGTGTGCCTTCTCGTGGGCGACATTCTTGTATATATTGTTATTTTTTGATGAGCAGAACAATCATTTCCAACGCCATGTTGAAGAAAACAATCTTTGCATTGGCGTTTTGCCCGATGTCTCTTCGTGCCGAGGCGAACAGTTCTTCAATCTCCATGACGTTGGCTTCGTTGATGAATCGGGCGAAGTTCTTGGCGAAATCCTCCTCTTCCATCGTCATGTAGTTCAGCTCGGGCAGGCGAAAGTTGTACATAAAGTTTTCGCGAACCATTCTGCTGAAGTAGTCCAGCATGCGCCGCTGCTTCTCTCGTCCGTAGCCGGCAACGCCCTCAGTCCATTTCTTCAGCTCCTTCACGTTGCGCATGTACGCCAGTCGCATCAGTTGTTTGAAGGTTTCCAGAAACTGTCTGTTCTCGTTGTCAGCATCCAGCGTCTCCAGTGCTTTCAGCCAGTTTCCGTTGGCCGTGCGTGCTATGCGGTGCGCCATGTCGGCTTCCAGTCCGCGTTTTTCTACCAACGCCTTCTCGATGGCCTGGTCGTCAATGCGCCTCACGTCGATGCGTTGCACGCGGCTCCGGATGGTCTCGAGCAGTTTTTCGGGCTCCTCGCACACCAGGATGAACAGGGTTTGCAGGGGCGGCTCTTCCAGTAGCTTGAGCAGTTTGTTGGCACAAACCTGATTCATGCGCTCGGGCAGCCAGATGAGGGAGATTTTATAACCGCCCTGACTCGATTTCAAGCTCAGCTTGCGGGTCAGCTCATCGCTCTCTGCCTCAAATATTTGGGCTTGCTGCGTGGTGGCCTTCATGCGGTCGAGCCATTGATCCATGCTGAAATAGGCACCTTCTTTGAGCAGCGTTCGCCATTCCCTGCCAAAGTCGTCGCTCACCATCTTGTGGTCAGACGAGGTGCCTGTGGGGCGAATCACGGGGAAGGTGAAGTGCAAATCGGGATGCTCCCAGTTGCGCAGCATGGCCTCGGCATTGGTCACGGCATGGTCGTTGTTCAGCACCGATTGCCCCTCTTCGTTGCGTTCGCCCAGCAAATAGGAGGCGAAAGCCAAGGCCAAGGCCAACTTGCCACTGCCGTACGCACCGCAAAGCATGATGGCATGGGGCACACGGTTCTCGCACACCAGCTGTAAAAGGCGCGCCTGAGCGTCTTCCTGTCCGATTACTTCGCTGAATTTCACTGTCTCAAAATTGTTGTTGTGGGCCGTTGCCAGCTGCCTTTCCGGCTCGAGCCATCTGTTTGCAAAGTTAGTAAAAAATTCATGAATTATGCTTTGCCCTGCCGATTATTTGTCACTTCCAGGCAAAGCATGCCATCAGATGTTCCGCTCCCTTCCGCTTCCGTCATCACACAGCGTATGGGCGATGGATTTCAATCTCCACGCCTTTACCCGCTAAACCCGTTGACTTTACCCGCCAATCTTCATGCCTTTGTCCTCCAATCTCCATGCTATTGAAAGGCGGTTTCTGGATTTTTGTCAACGTGTTGGATTTCAGATAGTTGCGTGCATAATGCAAGAAGCCAGACTTGCCATCCCTTGCGTGCGGGATGAGAAGCATTTTGAAGTTGAATCTATCTTTTTGATATATATATCGTAATATTGGTGTAATTCTCCAAAAGTGACTACCTTTGGGTGTTAAAACATGAAAGAAGCAGAACGAAAACACTTTGACAAATCAACTATTTTACCGAATTTTGTCGTGAATGAGGCTGCTTGCCGAAACATTGGAAAACAACTTTAAATCCCAATAATATGAAAAGAGCATGTAAATTGAAATTCTTTATTTTGTCGGTGGCAACGTGGCTGTTTCTGTCAGGGGCCTCGGCACAGAGCAATTTTACAATGAGCGGCGCACTGACCGACGTTGCAAACGACTCCATCCTCGTGGAGTATGTAGAGCGAAACCCGGACAAGAAGATCATCAATTTTGCTACGCCCGTCAACAACGGCCATTTCAAATTTTCGCTTTCTATAGACAAGGCCTACCAAGGGAGTCTTCGGTTGAAATCCAGTCCCAAAAAGGTCATGTACTTTTTCTTTGTCCCCAACGAATTTGTCAACATTGAAGGAGATTTCATCGACGAGTATAGCGTCCGCATTTCGGGCAGCGCGTTCTATCAGCAGTACGCCAAAGTGACGGACGTGGGAAGGCCTTTCCACAAGGAATTTGACATCGCCAAAAAAGAGTATGAGGCGGGAGTGGCTGCCGGTGACAATGCCGTTCGGCTCGACAGCATACGCAAAGCCGCCAACCGTGACATCAATCGGCGCATGCACCCTGTGGTCGAGGAGTACATCGTACAGCATCCCGACGAGGACGCCACGGCGACTTTGGTGCTTGACGTGAATATGGACCGTGTGGTTCCGGTCATACGGAAGCTTAGTCCCGCAGTGCGCAACGGTCGTTTCAAAGGATATTTGGATATGTGGCAGGAAGCCTTTGAGCGGATGGCCGTGATGAGGAAAGCTCGAAAAGAAGTGGCCGACACGGCTAAAGTAGGCGCGATGGCCCCCGATTTTTCCCTCCCCACGCCGCAGGGCGATACGCTCACGCTCAGTTCCCTGCGGGGTAAATATGTGCTGCTGGACTTCTGGGGCTCATGGTGCACATGGTGCATCAAGGGATTTCCCAAAATGAAAGAATGCTATGCCCAATACGGCGACCGCATTGAGTTTGTGGGTATCGATTGCAACGACAAAACCGAAAAATGGAAACAGGCTTTGGAGAAATACCAGTTGCCGTGGCCGCAGGTGAGAGACGCCGATGCGAAGGTCGAGACCGCATATAGGGTGAAAGGCTATCCTTATAAGGTGCTGATAGGTCCCGATGGGAAGATATTGAAAACTTATTTGGGCGAGGTGGAGACGTTCTATCAGGAGTTGGGCCAAATCATAACCTCTGACAAAGATTAGTGCCAGACGTTTTTCCAACTAATTAGGGTTTGCTGAATTAATTATAACTATCTGATAATTAATCATTTATGTTGTATAAAGTTTGGTCAATTCGCCCAAAATGATTACCTTTGGATGTTAAAATATTCAAGAATCGAGGTGAGATACCAATCACAAAATCGCAGTCACGACCTGTTTGAATTTCAGAAGTCACTTTCGGGATTGAGCAAATCCAACCGTTGGGTCAAGCTGGCCGACCACTTTCCCTGGGACAGGATAGAGAGGGAATACAACAAACGTCGGAGGAACAATTACAACGCTGCCGGCAACAAGCCCGCCCGCATGGTGGTGCGAGCACTAATCGTGAAGCATGTGGAAAAACTGATCTGATGCTCAGCGAGCGAGTTTCAGTGTTGTTTACTTGCGCATGTAGCCCTTGATGAGCTCGCAAGCGGGTGCCAGCACGCTGCCATGATCGAAGCCGCTCAGCTCGTGAATGGGGATGAAGGGGTTGCCTATGCCCTCGAGCACCGATTTAAGATACAGGTTTTCCTCATATCGGGACATCTGTTCCAGCTTTCTGTCACCCGTGATGAGTACCAGCTGGGTGTTCAGTTTGCGTGCATGGTTGAGTGGGGCATAATCGTCTATAATGGGTAGGGTGAACGATATCTTGCGCTCTTTGCGAATGGTGTAGTGCGTGGCGCACTGTCCGCTCACGGGAAAATAGCCTTTTACGCGGTCGGCATCGATGCCCTCGGCCTCGAGATATCGCTTGTCCAGCGCCAGCATCAGCGTGAGATAGCCGCCTGCCGAGTGACCACCGACATAGATTTGGTTGGGATCGCCCCCATATTCGGCAATGTGCTTAAACGTCCATGCCACTGCGGCAGCCGCGTCTTGCGTGTATTCCGGATTCTTTGCTCGGGGGAAAAGGCGGTAGGTAGCAGCCACCACGGCAAGTCCAGCATTCTTCAGTTCGTTGCGAAGGTCACGGTCGCCGCCCTCCAATCCGCCGCCATGGAACCACACGATGGTTTTGAATCCCTTCTTCGTCTGGGGGTGATACACGTCCAGCTTGCAGCGTTCCTTGCGGTAGACCGATGGGTCGTTGGCCGCAACGTATCCGATGTTCTTAACGGTGGTGTACGTTTCTTGGGCTTCGGCGCTTGTCATCCACGCTGTGAGCGCCAGTAGTAATAGTAGTTTTTTCATATCCATCATTTAATGGGTTGCGACAAGTGCTTCCCTTTGTTTGTGCAGCAGTTTAGTTCGTGAAGGTTATAAAACGTTGGCAAAGATACTAAAACTTTCCGTCGGAGGGGGAGTTGTTACTCCTCTTTTTAATGATACACTATCTTTTTCGTCCCCCCCCCCCTTATATTATTTCCAAAGGTTGCATTTCTTGATTGAATTTACGATTTTTAATTAAGTGCATAAATAATTCCATCGTGCCTAATCATTAGGCAAAAATTAAACGAATAATCAAAAATAATTATATCATCAACTTTCGGATACCAAATATAATCAAAGTACTTAATGACATCATCATATTTAAAAACGTCAATATTGTAGAAAGAATCCCAGCATACATACAAGTTGGTGGGTAAAATTCTTATATTTAAATTATTTATCAAAAGACCTAAATTAAATTCTGCGTCTTCGGCATTTACAAAATTTATATAGTGCCCTTCATTCTGAATAATATTAAAAATATTCGTCCGCTCGTTTTTTTGTATTTTATATTTTAAACAAAAAGAAGTAAAAGCATCATCACACTTTTTTTTTGAAAGGGTGATAAAATTAATATTCACCATTTCATGGTCTTTTCTAAAAAAATCTAATTTAAATTGTTCCATATTTTTTTCATATATCGGTTGTTGAAATAATATTTCAACAGCCCGTAGAGTCAACCAATAGAGTCAACCAACAAGTGCAAAATTAGTCAATCCTTTAATAAAACTCTTGTTTGGTGTTGAAAACTTGAGTTTTTTCACTTCCAGTCTGGAGTATAAAGTGCCGAAGCGTTCTCGTAAGTTCATTTCTTCTTTGTGTTGGGTTACCAATATAGCAAAAGGCAGAAAAACGATCCTTTCCTTTACATTTAACTTTATAAAAGTCATATTGATAATCAGATAATTATTTTAATGACTCCCGATTTGGAACATTACCAATATCGTTATTCAAAGTATTTTGCAACATTCTGAAAGTTTTGCTTTTTTTGTCTATTTTGTATAATTTATAGATACTATCATAACTGCTTATAACAATTACTGAATCACTGATGCTTTTTATATTATATTTATCACTTCCTAAAATTAATAGACTGTCTTTATATAGCGACCACTTCTCGCTCCATAATTGATCGCGTAGATAATATTTTTGTATTTTATTTCTATCAATATGCTCGTAAATAAACCATTGCCCATCTTTGTTAAAATAATAATAAATAAAATGATTGTCATCTTCATGTTCCTTTGTTTTCCAAAAGCAATAAGAGTCTCCGCAAATAATTTCAGCACCATTTTTTTTATGAGGTTTACATGATATTATCCAAAATAAGAGAACAATAAAACCTATAAAATAAAAATAATGTATTTTGCAGTCCATTAACTTCTTGCCAATGGACTGCACTTTATATTTAAAATTGTATTTCATTGCCACCATTTAAATAAATAGGAACACTATTTACACCATTTGCTTTTAAAAGTTCGGATCGTAGAGTCAACCAGCAAGTGCAAAATTAGTCAATCCTTTTATAAAACTCTTGTTTGGTGTTGAAAACTTGAGTTTTTCACTCCCAATCTGGAGCGCAAAGTGCCGATGCGTTCTCGTATATTCATTTCTCTTTGTTCTGGACTACAAATATAGCAAAAGGCAGAGAATCTATCCCTGTTTCTATGTAGAGTCTTTGAAAATCTTTTATATTTAGATAGTTATCTTGTCAACAGCCATTCCAAAGAAATACCCTATTACCTTTCAAAATATCTTTTTAAAAAGAATCGCAACATTTTTAACAATAAAATTATCACCTGAATAAATGTAGACAATACTAAATAAAACCACCATGTAAAAGCAGCTCCACCTGATCCTTTATATAACATTAAGTAGTACAGAGGAAGCGAATAAGCGGCAAATACAATAGTGTTTGTTATTGCTTTTTTATGACTACCCGCTATCCATTCTATTAGTAGTAATATTACGCATACTAACGAAAGGATATATGCAATGATATTATCATTCATATTCTTTTTTTTGATTACTAACAATGTATTGGCAATTATCATCATAGAGTCAACCAGCAAGTGCAAAATTAGTCAATCCTTTTATAAAACTCTTGTTTGGTGTTGAAAACTTGAGTTTTTCACTTCCAATCTGGAGTGCAAAGTGCCGAAGCGTTCTTGTATATTCATTTTTCTTTGTTTTGGACTACAAATATAACAAAAGGCAGAGAATTTATCCCTGCCTTTATGCTTTATTATTTAGAACCAAATTGATTATCAGGCAGTTATTTTGATAACTCCCAATTTGGAGCATTACTGAGTTATAATATTAGGGTCTCTTTTTCCCACTCATCTATAGTCATTTTAGCTGTTAGCGAATGAATATTATTGCCACTTGCAATACTTTGTAATATTTGCATAGCATTGCGTTCAAAAATAGGCAAAAGATATGTTGCAGCCCACATGCGAACACCAACAGATTCGCTATCTAGAAGTTTAGACAATTGCTTTAGGCTATTTGTCTCTTTTAAATAACGAGCACTTTTAGCTATTACCTGATAGCTTTTGTTTGCTTGTGCGTAATTACCTGTTTCTGTTGCTTCAGCATGCTTTATCGCAGCTTCTTCAAATCTCCTGCAAGCCGCTTCTATTTTTTTTAAGGATTCCATTCAAATTTCTTTAATGTTTCTTATCGCTGTCGTGCATTGTCGTTTGTGTGCCACGTTTGTTGTTCTTTTTATTTTGACAACGCCCGATTTGGAGCATTACCGACAATAGGTTGAACGAAACAGAGCATCCTTTATATCACATGATAAAATGTTCAGTAGGGAGTCGCATTCCTTCAAATCCTTAAATATCTAGTTTGCATTGGTATATTTGCTGGCTTATGTGGTTTGAATTCTATAAGAATCACAGATTCTTCTTTTATCATATCGTCTAACATATAGATTTCGTTATCAAGCATATTTGACAAATTAACAAAAAAACTACAGATTGTGTTATGAATATTCTCATTAGTAACAAACCTCGCATCAACATCCATCTCTAAAATATTTCTACTATTTAAGTACCATCTTATTAGAGGATTATTTTCTAAATAGGGTCTGCTAACCAATAGTAACCATGCAAGCTCGTGGTATGGCAAAAACTCCTGCAAGTCCATCGAATTTG
>CAKOVA010000030.1 GCA_934120735.1 uncultured Prevotella sp. | reverse complement strand
GAATGGTTTGTTTGCCAGAATCATTGGCAAAATTAGTGCACTTACCATTCTGCAATACGTAAACTTCATTAACAACAGGCCCATTGGTAGAATTAAGTATGCACTAAATTAATTCCGCCAACGGGTTGATTAAGTTTGATAAAGTAAGGTGCTGGCAGTCACTTTGCTCCAATTCAACGACGAAGTTGCAGCCCACTCATACAATCTAACTGTGAATTACAATGTCTAAGGAAATAAGAAATTGACCATGTCTTATTATATAAAATATGTACAATATTTTTGAAAGAAAACGCCCCAAAAACGGCCTTCAAAAACTTTCAATCTGGAAAAAATCACTAGGCAAACGGGATGCAAACAAGGCGTTGATGGAGCGGAAAAAATCATATTTCGACCCAATCACAACGAGATGATGTAGCTAAAGACATCCTTTCGGCGGTCAATAGGGTTGCCATTAGGGTGCAAAAGCATAGCTATTGGTGTCCAAAAGCAATGCTTTTACCCGTTAACGGCCTGGAAATTGAAGCAACAACAGTGACGGATAAGCGTAACTTTCTGTATAACAACAGAATAGAAAACTTGCTTATTTTGGGCGAATTTGAAACAAGAAGCGGGGTTGCTGATTTACAAGCCAAGCATGAGCGCGTTCGTTGTCAAGATAATTCATCACACTAAACCTTCTTCGTGCTAAAGGTGTCATTCTTACAGCAACGATGACTGCGGCTGCAGGGAATGGCGAGAAAATTCGCATTCTCAAACAAGTTTTTTCACTTCTGCGTTTGTCTGTGTCAACAGAATTATATATTTTTGCAAACAAGGCCGACTTTATAAGTCAGACGAGCCGTGAAAATGCTTGGCATCTGCAGCCCTGTAAAGGTAACAAAACCATGAATGGACTGTGGTAATGGCATGTGACTTTCTGTATATATAATATTGCTATTACAACCATAAACATCAATTAACATGAAAAAGTATTTAGTGCTGGCATTGTTGTCGTTGACAACGCTATTCACCCAAGCACAGATTGTAGACCCCATACAATCATCCGCACAACTCAAGACGGGCAAAACTGCTGAAGGCGAAATTGTCTTCAACCTTGATATTGAACAGGGATGGCACGTCTATTCCGTGAACCTTGGCAGCAGTGGGCCTATCGAGGCCTCTTTCCATGTCAACAAAATGGACGGCGTAGAGAAGGTGGGCGGTCTGGTGGCGCGCGGCAACGAAATCTCGAAGATGGACAACCTGTTTGGCATGAAGCTGCGCTTTTTTGAGCATAAGGCGCAGTTTGTCCAGAAAGTAAGGTTCACCAAACCCAATTATACCATTGATGCTTATTTGGAATATGGCGCCTGCAACGACCAAACGTGCATGCCACCGCAAGAAGTAGCCTTCAAGAAAGCCGGGAAATCGCCGGCCGTTGTGGCTGCAACAACACCGCAGGAATCAACTGAAAAAGAAGCGAAAGATGCGGATTCGCCTTCATCCCTCAACCCAGACTCCATGCAGACCGCAGCGACAGACACGCTTCTTCCCGCACCAGTGGATACCAACCAGGTGGCTGTCAGCACCGATTTATGGCAGCCTGTCATCCAAGAATTGCAACAACAGGATGGCCGCAGCGAGCAGAACGGTTCACTGTGGTTTCTATTCCTGATGGGGTTTGCCGGCGGATTGCTGGCGTTGTTCACGCCCTGCGTATGGCCCATCATCCCCATGACGGTAAGTTTCTTCCTCAAACGCACCAAGGACAAGGCCAAAGGCATGCGCGATGCCATCACCTACGGCTTGGCCATCATCGTGATATTCCTGTCGCTGGGACTGCTTGTGACGGCTTTTACTGATCCACACAAGCTCAACGAACTGGCAACCAGTGCGGTTTTCAACATCTTCTTCTTCCTGCTGCTGGTGGTGTTTGCACTCTCTTTCTTCGGATGGTTCGAGCTGCGGCTGCCTGAGTCATGGGGAAACAAGATGGACAACAAGGCCTCTTCCACCACCGGATTACTCTCCATCTTCCTGATGGCCTTCACATTGGTGCTGGTATCTTTCTCTTGTACCGCCCCCATCGTTGGTTTCTTGCTGGTACAAGCCGCCACGTCGGGCAACTGGGTGGGGCCAGCCATCGGGATGTTTGGCTTCGCCTTGGCACTGGCATTGCCGTTCACACTCTTCGCTCTGTTCCCCTCTTGGCTGAAGCAAGCGCCCAAATCGGGTTCTTGGATGAACACCATCAAGGTGGTATTGGGCTTCATCGAACTGGCCTTCGCCTTAAAGTTCCTCTCCGTAGCCGACCTTGCATACGGCTGGCACATCCTCGATCGTGAGGTGTTCTTGTCGTTGTGGATTGTCATCTTCGGCATGTTGGGACTTTATCTCATCGGGCACCTCAAGTTCCAAAGCGACATGGTGGGCGGCGAGAGCAAACCCATGCCGGTGGTATGTATCATGCTGGGCATGATTTCGTTGGCCTTCACGGTGTACATGGTGCCTGGTCTTTGGGGCGCACCCGTCAAGGCCGTGAGTGCTTTCGCACCGCCAATCAACACACAAGACTTTAACCTGAACAACAAAGAAGTTCACGCCGCCTATACCAATTATGAAGAAGGAATGGCTGCCGCCAAAGCTCAAGGCAAGCCTGCTTTCATCGATTTCACCGGCTTTGGGTGTGTCAACTGCCGAAAGATGGAAGCGGCTGTGTGGACAGATCCATCGGTTGCGGAGGTATTGACAAAAGATTATGTGCTCATCTCCTTGTTCGTGGACGACAAAACGCCGTTGAAAGAACAGATAGAAGTGATGGATAACGGCAAAAAGCGCACGCTTCGCACCGTTGGCGACAAATGGAGTTATCTGCAAAGTAGTAAGTTTGGCGCCAACACGCAGCCCTTCTATGTGCCACTAGACAATGCAGGAAAACCGCTGACTGGCTCATACAGCTATAAAGAAGACGTGCCAGCCTACCTCGACTTCCTGAAGAAAGGACTGGAGGTATATCGCAATCGCGACTGACCTTACACGCCCTTGCCACGCAATACGGTCTGTGCTGCGTGGCAAGGCAGCGTGCTTTGTGCGGATAAGACACACCTACATACAAACAAACCACGATATAAAAACCATTTGAATCTACAAAACCATGCTTGAAGAACATATCCGAAAACAAATCATACAGCTCATCCACCAGGAAGTAGTGCCTGCCGTAGGATGCACAGAACCCATGGCCGTGGCGCTATGTACGGCCAAAGCGACGGAGATGTTGGGTTGTCGGCCCGAGAAAATAACCGCCCTACTGAGTGCTAACATCCTGAAAAACGCCATGGGTGTGGGCATTCCAGGTACAGGAATGATAGGACTACCCATCGCCATTGCCTTGGGCAGTATCGTCGGCAAGGCTGAATATCAGTTGGAGGTGATTAAGGATCTCACGCCTCAGACGCTGGAAGAAGCGAAGAAATACATAGAGGAAAAACGCATAGACATCCAACTAAAACAGGGAATTACCGAGAAACTGTACATCGAGGTGACATGCCAAGCAAACAATCAAACGGCAAAAGCCATCATCGCAGGTGCGCACACCAACTTTGTACACCTATGTAAAAATGGGGAAATCCTGCTCGACAAAGGGCTGAGGAAGCAAGATGAACCGGAGGAGAACGGCATACAGCTTTCCTTCAGGATGGTCTACGACTTCGCCACCACCACCCCCATCGACGAAATCAGGTTCATGCTGAAAACAAATGAGTATAACATGAATGCTGCCAATCAATCGCTGAAAGGCAACTACGGACACTGCTTGGGCAAGACAATGGATCGCCCATTGAGTCGAGGGATATTCGGTAACAGCATCTACTCGCACATCATCGCCAAGACAGCATTGGCCTGCGACGCCCGAATGGGTGGGGCCATGATACCAGTGATGAGCAACAGTGGGTCGGGAAATCAAGGTATCTGCGCCACAAACCCTGTGGTGGTGTACGCCATGGAAAACGAGAATACGGAAGAAGAGCTTATTCGCGCACTCACACTCAGTCATCTATCGGCTATTTACATCAAGCAGAGCCTGGGCAAACTGTCGGCTCTGTGCGGCTGTGTTGTGGCCAGCATCGGCTCAAGCTGTGGCATCACCTATCTCATGGGCGGCGACTATGCACACATCTGTCATGCTATCAAGAACATGATCGCCAACCTTACCGGCATGATTTGCGACGGAGCCAAGCCCAGTTGCTCGCTGAAAATCAGCTCGGGTGTCAGCACAGCAGTGCTTTCGGCCTTGCTATCGATGGAAAACAAGCATGTAACGTCGGCAGAAGGCATCATTGACGAGGATGTGGATCGCTCGATACGCAACCTCACCAGCATTGGCAAAGATGCCATGGGCACGACTGATGAGATGGTTCTAAGTATCATGACCAGCAAACAACGGTGTTAAGTATCGTTCCCAAACCTGCATCATTCCCCCGTAAAGTCCATGAATATTCAACGCTGGCGATAGCATCTATGCCGGTTAGCGTCATGATCGTGTACTCGTAGTGCTACTATTAGTGGTAGCAAAGAATAAGACACTCACCATTGAGGAGATAAAACAAAGTTTCTTATGGTTTGTCCCGTCTTCTCCTTAATTCATCAGTTCAACGGCCTTGAGGACAATGTCATTGGTTTCATTGATAATCTGGAAATACTCGTTCATGTCCCACAAATCGCGTGCAACCAATGCCTTTAGTTGGTTTTTCACAGCGGGTAAGGTCGTTTGTAATTCCTCCTTATCCTTCGGATTGACCTTTTCTTTCTCACCAGAGCGAATCACTGCATCCACCAACTGCTGCGGAACATCAAACTCACGCACAAACTTTGCGAAGGTAGGATATTGTTTTTGCAGTTGTTTACGGTGTTGATCAACATACTTAAGGTTCTCTGTGATGATGATTCCCTTGGCTGCCAACTGCCGATGATACGGTGTGAATTTGGTCGTGTCGAGTGGAACAAAGTAATCAGGCATGATGCCTCCGCCGCCATATACCGTGCGTTTGAGGCGCAAAGTCTTATACTTCAGCGAGTCAGCGAAATGAATACTGTCGGCACTATACAGTTCTCCATGCTTGAAACGAGTGTCCAATTCACGGGCATAGCTTTCGTTATCACCCTTAGTATATGGCTTCTGGATACAACGTCCCGATGGCGTATAGTAGTGAGCGATGGTGAGTCGCATCATACTTCCATCAGGAAAATCGATCGGACGCTGCACCAAACCCTTCCCAAACGAACGCCGTCCAACCACTTGTCCTCTGTCTTGATCCTGGATGGCACCTGTGACAATCTCGGCAGCGGATGCTGAAAACTCATTCACCAGCACCATCACCTTGCCCGAAAGCAAACTACCATTACCGTGTGCCGTATATTCTATACGCTCTGCGCGTCGTCCTTTGGTATAAACAATCAAGTCGTTGCGTTGCAAAAACTCATTGGCTATCTTCACCGCAGCTTGCAAATAGCCGCCTCCATTGTCCTGCAAATCCAAGACAAGGTCACGCATTCCCTGCTTTTTCAGTGCAGTGATACAGGCCATAAACTCATCATAAGTGGTCGCACCAAAGCTCCCTATGCGCACATAACCTAATTGGGGACGGAGCATGTAACTGGCATCAACGGTTTTAACAGGTATCTTATCTCGCACTACTGTAAAGTAAAGCCGCTCCCCAATGCCCTTACGGAGGATGCCCAACTTTACTTTTGTTCCTTTCTTTCCACGCAACCGCCGCATAATCTCTTCGCGTGCCATCTTGACACCCGCAATGCTACTGTCGTTAACACTCACGATTCGGTCGCCAGCCATGATGCCCACCTTCTCCGACGGACCATTGGTAATGGTCTGAATGACCATGAGTGTGTCTTGCATCATGTTGAACTGAATACCTATACCTTCAAAAGATCCCTGCAAAGATTCAGTCATGGCCTTGGTTTCTTTTGCCGTTGTATAAGAAGAGTGTGGGTCCAACTTCTCCAACATACCACGAATGGCATCTTCAACCAGTTTGTCTTCTTTCACCGTATCAACATAAAGATTGTTGATGGCCATCTCCGCAATTTGCAACTTGCGAAGCGGTGAATCTTTCCCAAAATTGATATTGATTTGAGCGGATACTGAATAAACTATCAATAGTGCCCAACATGAAGCAACGAGTCGTCTCATTTGTCTGATTTTATATAAAAGAATTGTTCGCCCCAAAGACATCGATTCTTCGCCTAAATGACAAAGATTGTCAGTCAATTGGTTTGAGTTCGTCTTCCGGAAGGTCTTCCTCGACCACCAGATTATCGATGATAAAGTTTTGTCGTTCCATGGTATTCTTGCCCATGTAATACTCCAAAAGTTTTTGTACCTGGTCGTTTTTGTGCAGTGTCACTTGTTCCAGTCGCATGTCAGGACCGATGAAATGGACAAATTCGTCAGGAGATATCTCTCCCAATCCTTTGAATCGGGTGATTTCAGGCTCGGGTCCAAGGTCCCTAATCGCTTCTTGTCGCTCTTCATCACTATAACAGTAGCGGGTAATGAAATCGCTCTTTCGCTCTTTTTTGTCACGACTGGCATCTGCTATCACTTGCTTATTTTTAATCTTCGTTCTGCGGTTACGCACACGAAAAAGAGGCGTCTGCAACACATACACATGTCCTTTCTTGATAAGCTCGGGGAAGAACTGTAGAAAGAAAGTGATAATCAACAGACGGATGTGCATGCCATCGACATCGGCATCTGTGGCGACAATCACCTTGTTGTAGCGCAGCGTGTCCAAGCCGTCTTCTATGTCGAGAGCCGCCTGCAAGAGGTTGAACTCTTCATTTTCGTACACCACCTTCTTGGTCAATCCATACGAATTGAGCGGTTTTCCCCGCAACGAGAACACCGCTTGCGTGTTCACATCCCTGCTCTTGGTGATGCTACCGCTGGCCGAATCGCCCTCGGTGATGAAGATACAACTCTCCTCCTTGCGGTCATTTTTCTCGTCACTGAAATGAATTCGGCAGTCTCGCAACTTCTTATTGTGCAGGTTGGCCTTCTTGGCACGCTCTCTGGCGAGCTTCGTTACCCCCGCCATAGCTTTGCGTTCGTGCTCGCTGGCCTTGATCTTAGCCTCCAATACGTCCGCACAATCTTCTTTGTGGATGTGCAGGTAGTTGTCTACCTCACGCTTGATAAAATCGCCCACGTACTTGTTGATGGTCTCACCTCCTGGTGCCATAAGCGTCGACCCCAGTTTAATCTTGGTCTGACTCTCGAAAACAGGCTCTTCCACGTTGATGGCTACGGCCGCCACAAGGCCGTTTCGAATGTCGGTGTACTCGTAGTTTTTGTCGTAAAACTCTTTGATAGTCTTGGCGATATGCTCCTTGAAAGCACTCTGATGCGTGCCTCCCTGTGTGGTATGTTGCCCGTTGACAAACGAGTGGTATTCTTCTCCGTACTGATTGGTATGCGTGAAAGCAATCTCGATGTCATCGCCAACCACATGAACAATGGGGTACAATCCGTCCGTTGTCATGTTGTCGTTGAGCAAATCTTCCAACCCGTTACGGCTTTTGATGCGCCGTCCATTGTACATGATGGTGAGCCCGGCATTGAGATAGGTATAGTTGCGCAGCATGGTTTCCACGATATCATCGTGGAACGAGTAGTTCTTGAACAGCGTGTTGTCGGGTTCAAAATAGACATAGGTGCCCGTTTCATCCTGCGTTTTATCGGTCTGATCGGTTTTCATCTCACCTTTTTCAAACGTGATGGAGCGAACTTTTCCTTCTCTGTACGACTTCACCTCGAAATGTGCACTCAAAGCATTCACGGCTTTGAGACCCACACCGTTCAATCCCACACTCTTCTTAAACGCTTTCGAGTCGTATTTTCCACCTGTATTCAGCATGCTCACCGCCTCTACCAGTTTGCCTTGCGGAATACCACGACCGTAGTCGCGCACGCTGACGCGCAGGTTGTCCTCCACGTCAATCTCAATTCGGTCGCCCGACTTCATCTTAAACTCGTCGATGGAGTTGTCAATCACTTCCTTCAACAGCACATAGATGCCATCCTCGGGCAAGTTACCATCGCCCAATCGGCCGATGTACATGCCCGGCCGGGTACGCACATGCTCCATATCCGATAGGTGCCGGATGTTGTCGTCTGTATAAGAAACGGATTCTTCTGCCCCAATCGGAGCAGAAGCGGTATTGTCATGATTCGTTGATTGCAATTCTTGCTTGTTTTTATCAGTCATCGGTCTATTGGTTGTTATTCGTTTTCAGCAGTTCCGCAGGGGATGGTTTCTACCAAATCAGCACACCCTACATACCATCGTCACGCACGAAAGAGCGTTTAAAACCCCAAAAAGAATCTACTTACCCGATACGACTGTGGGCAAGAATTAAATCTTCTTCTTGAAACAGCTGCGACGCTTATGATTCGTAGGCTTCAGCGGTCCCCACTGACTTTGCACGCCCTCATTAGTTTCCATCTCCACTTGACTCTCGGCCCAAGTAAACCCATACTTGTTGAACACGGGTATCAGGTCGGTGAACAACAAGGCGTTGGCACCTTTGGACCGATATTCTGGCAGCACACCCAGCAAGAGCAAGTCGCCCCCACCTCCTGTCTTTTGAAACTTGATGGCCCGCAACAGATGCCACCACCCCCAGGGGAGCAAGCGGCCTCTACGGCATTTTTGCAAGGCATACGACAGGGATGGTATTGAAATGCCCACGCCAATGAGCTTCTTGTCCTTGTTCCAATCCTCAATGAGTGTAATCATGTTCAAATCGGCAAAGCGGAGATACATGTTCACATAGTGATCTATTTGCTTGGCACTGAGTTCAGAATAGCCATAAAGGTCTTTATAAGTTTCGTTGATGATGGCAAAAACCTGCTGCCCATAGTCGGTCGTTCGCAGTTCCTTACGGGTCAGTTTCTTGACGTGCAGGTTGTAACGCGATTCTACGATCTCGGCTATCTTCGCATATTTCTCAGGAATTTCCTGAGGAACATCCAAGAAATATTCCACATAATTCTGATCAACTTCCCATCCGCCCAACTTCTCTAAATGCTGTGGGTAGTAAGGATAGTTGTAAATGGTGATCATCGTGCTGAGCTTATCAAAGCCCCACGTGAGCATTCCTTCAGGGTCCATGTCGGTGAAACCCAAAGGACCCACCATCTCGGTCATGCCCTTTGAACGGCCATAGGCAGCCACTTGATCGAACAAGGCGCGAGATACCTCCAGGTCATCTATGAAGTCAATCCAGCCAAACCGCACATGCTTCGTTTTCCATTTTTCATTGGCTCGATGGTTAATGATGGCTGCTACGCGCCCTACTACTTTACCTTGTTTGTACGCAATATAATATTCTGCCTCGCAAAACTCAAATGCAGCGTTCTTATCTTTACGCAAGGTGTTCATATCGTCCATGAAAAGATTCGGAACATCGTATGGGTTTCCCTCGTAAAGGTCGTAATGAAAGTCAACGAACGTTCTCAAATCGCGCAGCGACTCGACCTTCTTAATTTGTACAGATGGCATTCTTTTTAATAAGATTGTATGCAATATAGGCTTGCAAAGTTACGCTTATTTGGCCTATTTTCAAAATAAAATGCCTACATTTTTTCACCACTCGCGGGGTGTGAGCATGACAGTGAGAATTACGCCCCTACAGATGAACATTTCAATTGCATTGAGTTTGACGTCCAAAGTCATTGAGTTTGGCACCCAAAGTCATTGAGTTTAGAGCCCAAAGTCATTGAGTTTGGAAGACAAGCGTTTATGAGTATTCTATCAAATAGCGAGAATACAGTTTAAATATCTGTTTATCAATGATATACATTTCTATGATAGCGATGTCAAACAAGCTCGTCATCCACCAACTCGTGCATATCGAACAGCAAATTATCGACCATCTTACGCATGAGCAGACGATGACAACGTCACCGATTACTTGCCGCAAATCAACAGAACATGCCGCCCATCTGCCAGCGTGGTAGCGAAAACATACACCGCTCCCCCATCCTTCAGCTTGAGCCGTTTGCGCAACTCGGCCACGGAAAGAGGGAAGTTGCGGGTGGTGATGTTGGCCTGGCGCACATCGCGAAGCACCGACTTTAGTTCTTTTTTGTTCATCGATGAGAGGGCTTGGATGCGGAACTTCCGCCCCGGAAACGACGGGAGATCACGCTCGGAGATAAAGAGGTGCGAGTTGGGTGCTATCTTCCGAACGCCCAATTGGGCGCTCACGGCCGAGAAACAACCTGCCTTCATGATTGACGCATGCGGCTCGTAGAGGTACAGTCCCGCCCGTATACCTTCCGGACTGACGTAAGGAGGCGGTACAACAGACGGCTCATCGGGTGAACAGATAAAACCCTGGTCATCGTTCACGCAATGAATGGTGAGCGGCTTTTGCCGTTGCTTGCTCAAGACGAAGAGCAGTTCTTTGCACTCGTTTCTCACCGACAGGACATGTATCTCGCACACCTTCACCCCATCAGTCTCGAGTTGAGCCACGGCTTGGTGCCAATCGAGCATCGGAGAGAGCTTCACCGTGACAAAAAGACTCTTGTCCGTGAGCTGTTCCTTCAGGCTCAACAAATCAGGTGTGCAGTCGCTAATGGCCACCGTCTTGCCACCTTGTCGGTCACGACGGGCAGGATCCAGGTAGATCATCGTGGCGTGATTCATCTGCCGAAGATAGTCCACGCCATCGGCACACACCACTTCTGCCTGTTGCAGACCTAACAAGGAGAAATTGTGTTGAGCCACCTCGCACAACACTTGTTGCCGTTCAACATAGACACAACGCTCGAATTGACGGGCCATGAAGGAGAAATCAACCCCAAAACCGCCCGTTAAATCGACCAAAGATGGCTCTTTTTCGTGGGGCAGGTGGAGCTTCTTCGAGTCGTCCGACCGTGATTCTTGAACGAAATCAGTACAGAGCCGCGCGGCCAACTGCGCCTTGTAGCGCGCCGTTTGCTCGGAAGAACATTGCTCCATGGATAGGTGAGGCGGGTACAACAGGTCGTCTATGGCTGCCCAGGACGGCAGTTTTTGTCGGGCAGTCTGTCGCCCCGCAATCTGTTGCAAGGCCAAAGGCATGTCCACACCCGGGTGTTGATCACCCTTGAGAGCCAGCTGTCGCACGTCTTCTTCAGCGTGCTGGCGAATGAATGCTGCGGTTACTTCGTTCATCATACCCATCTCTTCATCGGAAATAAAATAAAAAAAGTAGCCAGTAGACTACTTAATCACCTGATAATAACGCTTTGCCTGCGCCCGTGAACGGAAGTTAAAATGCCACCATTCGGTACGCAAGGGTTTGAAACCAGCGTAGGTCATCACGTCACGAAGCAGCTGACGATTCTTGCGAGCCTGTGCACTGATGCGCTTCTGCGCCACCAGTTGGGCTTCGTTATCAATGTGAGCCGCAGCTCCCATGTGGTCAATTTTGGTGCCCATGTCAAGGGTATCGCCCTTCAGGTTGCACAGCGTGAGGTCGACAGCCAGCCCATAGTTGTGCAAACCACCGCCGCGTGCGGGATTGGACACATAGAAATATTTGGAGGTATGCTTCACCTTGTCCCACATTTTTTGCTGAATGGACATGGGACGGGCAGCGTCATAAATCTTCAATCGAAGATTAGGACGCAACTCCTTGAGCCGCTTTTGCGCCTTAACCAGTGCCTGAGCTGCGCGCGGATGGAGGTAGGCTTCGCGCAAATCGTCGTACAACACGCCGCCAGTGAAGTTGTCTGCGCGGGCGTACATCAAGGATACCTGGATGGTTTTGTCGAGCTGTTGCACGTTGACATAGCCCCGACGTTCGAGCGAAAGAGCCGTAGGACTTAACCTGTGAGTAGTTTGAGCCGTCATTCCTGTTGACAGCAAGATCAGCCAGACTAATATTTTCTGCATACTATAGATGTGACTTCGTTATATAGATTGATTGTTCAAAGAAGTAAGCACTGCTGAACTTTTGATGCAAAGATAAGCGGTTTAGAGCGAATAAGCAAATGACAAATGTCCAAAAATAACGTCTATCACCAGCCTTTTTATCGTGGCAATTGATACAAGAGCCCCATACGCCACTCATAGGTTGTAGCTTTTGTATCAGTACGGTATTTGTAATGAGTGTCACGATGATAATAAGCTCCCGAAAAAAGACATCCCCATTGTTTCCAAATGGGCAACTTCAAGATGGAGCGTAACACCCATACGGATGATTGGTTGCGCTCGCCTTGTGCGCTGAAGGTTTCGTATGGCGTGCCTGCTGGCACATCTTCGTAGCCGCGCCAACTGTACATTCTAAAAAAGCGGGCATCCAGAGAGAAAGAAAAGCGGTGTCCCAACGAGAATTGCGTGCGTGACAGGGCGGTGAAGCCGCTGCCCATGTTGTAGGATTTGTTAAAGGGATTGTCGGTATAATCGCTCCAAAGTCCGCCCAACAACATACCATTGAGGAAGAAAGATTGATCAAATTGCAGGTTTTGATGGATGGAAGGAACCCTACAAAGCCACCCCACTCCGATGCTGGCTGCTTCGGAAAGCTGGTAAGGGGGAAAGCCTCCGTTGCGCCCATTGGTATGTTCGTAGTTGAAATGTTGATAAACACAGAAGCGCGACTGCATGCCCCGGTGCTCCATCACAGGAGCTGCAGCCAACTGTCCGATGATGTTGATGTGGTTCACGGCATGTTGTTGATGCCCCACAACCACACCCGCATCGAGAGTAAAGTAATCGAAAGGCTTGTTCTCATCATTGAAAGCGTCGCCATAGCGGACCGACAAATCCAAATAAGGCGTATGAAACCGCATCGTGGAAGCATCGTGGCCCGATACATATCTGTCGCCAACAGCCATCGTCATGCGTACGGGTAATCGGTCGTCATCATGATAAGCGGCTTTTTGAGGACGTATCTTCCACGCCTCACCAGTGAATATGCGGTTCAATGCGCGGATGGGATTGATAGCTGCTCCCAATAGTTCTTGGGCAACACGCCGCCACCCTCGCTGGTCATCATGGTACACGAGGTTAGACAAACGATAGGTGCTCTCGCCGATAGCCAACCCACCTATGCCGGTAGAAATGGCGTCATTGATGGATGGGAGTTCGTTTTCGCCGGCAATTTCCCACATCAAATCACCAGCCAGGGTATAAGGTATCGACTCCCAGAAGTTCATACCATTACTGCGAGCGGCATTGAAGAATAGATTGCCATGATAGGGATGGTACCATAAATTGGTGTGAAACACATCCCCATCCCAAAACCATTTGTTGAGCCGAACGTTGCGTTTGATCGTTTTACTGGTTACCTTGGCGAAGTCAGCATCTAATATAAAATAGTCAACGGCCAAGAGGGTAGCGTTAATCCCCACCACTTCAGCGGCTGCCCGCCATGGATATTTGGGGGGATTGGCTGATTGTTTGTCCATCAGTGAGTCAACATTGAACACATAGGGCGATTGATTTAACAAGGAATCAGGTAGCACTACGCTGTCAACCAATGCGCTTGAATCGCTTTGTAGATGGCAGGTCTGCGCTTTACTTTCTATCGAAAATAAAGTAACAAGAACTCCCATGCTAATCCAATACTTGGTTTTAGCCAAACAATCAAAAACAGATAAGTAATTCAAGTATACCGAACATCTTAAGCATGGTTCAACATAAGCGGCACTTCCCTCACCAACAAAAAAGCCTACCTGTCACTGAAACGATGTCTAAAAGGCACGATTCCCAGTGACACATAGGCTGTTTATGATTCTTGAAACAGAACTGAAAACTATCAGTTTCTGTCTTATTTTACGGTAATGAGGAAGTAATTCTTCTTTCCACGCTGCACCAACAGGTACTTACCGTCTATCAAGTCGTCTGCCGTGATGACCTGATCGAAAGACGAAAGCTTCTCCTTGTTGAGCGAAACACCGCCTCCTTTCACCAGTTTCCGCATCTCACCTTTGCTTGGGAACATATCCATTCCCTCCTGATTAAAGAGGTCTACGGCCGTAGAACCCAACTGTTCCTTCCCAATTTCGTATTGCGGAACGCCGTTAAAGACATCGAGGAAGGTAGCTTCATCGAGCTTTTGGAGGCTCTCTTTGGTGGCTTTTCCGAACAAAATGTTGCTGGCTTCAATGGCCATGTCTAAGTCTTCCTGCGAATGAACCATCACCGTTACCTCCTCAGCCAAACGCTTTTGAAGGACACGTCGGCCAGGATCTTGTTGATGTTCGGCCACCAGTGCTTCGATGGTTTCACGCTCCAGGGAGGTAAATATCTTGATGTATTTCTCCGCATCGTCATCACTGACGTTCAACCAGAATTGATAGAACGCATAAGGTGTCGTGCGGTTTCTGTCCAACCAAATGTTACCGTTCTCCGTCTTGCCAAACTTTTTCCCGTCAGCCTTCGTGATTAAGGGGCACGTTAGGCAGTAAGCATTCTCCTCAGCACCCAGTGTTCGGCGAATCAACTCAGTGCCCGTCGTCATGTTTCCCCACTGGTCGTTACCGCCAAGTTGCAGTTTGATGCCATGCTTCTGATAGAGATGAAGGAAATCATAGCCCTGCAACAGCTGGTAAGTGAACTCGGTAAACGACAAACCATCGCTGGCTTCACCGTTCAAACGCTTCTTCACACTGTCTTTGGCCATCATATAATTCACGGTAATGTGCTTGCCTACCTCGCGTGCGAAGTCAAGGAAAGTGAAGTCTTTCATCCAGTCATAGTTGTTCACCAGCTCGGCTTTGTTGGGTGTGTCACCATCAAAATCGAGGAATTTGGACACCTGTTGCTTGATAGCCTCTTGATTATGATACAAGGTGTCTGTATCCAAGAGGTTGCGTTCCAAGCTTTTTCCTGACGGATCTCCAATCATTCCCGTCGCTCCTCCTAACAACAGATAGGGCTTGTGGCCACATCTTTGCAGATGACGGAGCATCATGATGCCACACAAGTGGCCGATATGCAAGGAATCGGCCGTTGGGTCAGTACCCAAATAAGCCGACACGAGTTCTTTTTCAAGCAGTTCTTCGGTGCCTGGCATCATCTGCGCTAACATGCCACGCCATTTCAGTTCTTCAACAAAGTTCTTTGTCATCGAATCAAATTTATATTTTTCGTTTGTATTATGAAGCTGGGGCCTCTATTCAAAGAGAAACTTACGGTACCGGATCATATCCACTACCACCCCACGGATTACATCGTAAGATGCGCCATACAGCCAATACCAGCCCCTTGAACGGGCCATGCTTGATGATAGCCTGCCGTGCATATTCCGAGCATGTCGGTGTGAATCGGCAAGATGGGGGCGTGTAAGGCGTGATGAATTTCTGATAGAACAAGATAGGAGCCAGCAAGATTCCTTGGAGAATCCGCATCATACCGTGACTTATAGACCTTAGGATATTCACAGTTTATCAGCTACTCGTTTTAATAAGACCTGCATACTTCGCTCCACGGTGTCCGTATCATGAAGCTCATCAGACATCCATATAAAGCCCAATAACAGCTGACGATTGGGGGAATCTGCCATAGATGACACCACAATCTCTTTGTTCAGCCGGTACGCCTCACGCACTTGACGCTTCACACGGTTGCGTTTAACGGCTCGCTTGAAGTGCCTTTTCGACACACTCACCATCATCTTGACGGGCGCTTCATGTTGTAAATCGCCATCAGGTTGATCGGTCAGCAAATAAACAACCCTTAAAGGAAACACCGAAAAGGATTTACTTTTGCCTCCGGTAAAGAGCTTTTCCAGCAGTGTTCTACCGCATATCCGCTCCCACTTACTGAGTTTAAAAGGCCTAATGGTCGGCAATTTACTTTTTATTTTTTATGTTTTTTCAGATAAGCCTTCAAGGCTCCCGTCATCGAAGGATTGTCTGCATCGGGTGCTTGCAAGTCCAATCGGAACCCTTCTGCCGTAACTGCCTTACATGTGGCAGGCCCAAAGGCACCAATCTTAATGTCACCTTGTTCAAAATGAGGCAGGTTTTGTTGCAATGTCTTCACGCCCGTAGGACTGAAGAAGATAATCATGTCGTAATCAAACGTCTTCACTTCTTCTTCTGTCATGTCATTGCTCACCGTTCGATACATCACACATTCGGTATGTTTAAGTTTCTTTGCGTCCAACAGGTTCTTGAGATCATCGTTGTGAACGCTACTCATCGGAACGAGATACTTCTCGGTTTTATGCTTGACCATCAACGGAACCAGGTCGGCAATCTTGCCACTCGTTCCAAAAAACACCTTGCGCTTGCGATACTGTACGTATTTCTGGATGTACAGCGCAATGGTTTCAAGTACACAGAAGTACTTCATGTCTTCCGGTATGGTGATGCGCATCTCCTTGGCCAGCGTGAAAAAATGGTCTATCGCATGGCGAGAAGTGAACACAATAGCTGAATAATCGAGAATGTTAATGCGTTGCTTACGAAATTCTTTTGCAGAGAGTCCCTCCACTTTGAAGAAAGGTCGGAACACACACTTCACACCATATTCTTTCTCAATATCATAATATGGCGACTTCTCACTTGTTGGTTGGGGCTGTGATACCAAGATTTTTTTGACCATCAGTGTCCTAAAAATTTACTTTAAAATGATTGTTTGCCAATCCAAAAACTCCCCACAAAGCGAGCATTGGAATGATTTCAAGTGCACAAAAGTACAAAATTATTTGCACAAAAGACCTCGTTTGACGGAAAAAGATGGCGTACGCCTTATAGAGCGTAAGCAATTTAATCAGCACGATGACAATAATTGCATAAATAACAGCACTTTTCATCGAGACATCGAAATATGACAATAACATGACAATGGGAAATAATGCCACGCCTTCCATCGATACCAAGAACAACCGCACCTTCATCCATTGTCCGTTTTTTTTCCTATCAAAGAACACCCAGTTGGTGAATGTATAGACCAAGGTCTTCGCCATGAAATACAAAACGAGGGCTGCGGTATAAATACCCATGATCTGGTAGTATTCCAGCACAAAGATATCGGTGACGTAGGTGCGTGAATAAAAAAAGAACAAGAGGGCCAACAGCAGGCACGTCTGAAAGACAAAGAAGAACTGGAACCGTATTTCTTCGCCCGTTTCCGTGACTTCCGTCGTCCGTCCGCGTGGCTGATAAAAGAAGGTCTTAACCTGCTTTTCCAAGAACCGCTTAGACTTTGAAAAGGCGAGCATGGCCAGGATAAAGCATCCGAGCAGCACACCAGTAATCAAGTCGTCACCCGACACCGTGTATGGAACAGGGTCGCCGACCACTCCCACGCGCCCTCCATCGAGTTCGGGATGGAACATCGAGTCTTTTGAAAAGAACGACTCCTTGTAATATTGCGGCAGACTGACATCGCGAAAGCTCTTCCCTACCGGATGACCCGGCAAGTGAAGGGTATCCGGCATCTGGCTCCAACTGATTTTGCTGGGCTTGATATGGGCCTGAATGGCCGAGTCTTGTTGTGCCGGAGTGGCATCTTTGGGCAACCACTTCAGCACCTGTGCCGGCGTTAGCTGCTTGGGCTGTCGCGCCATAGAGGACCCAGTATGCGCAGTATCGGCAACGATTGACTGTGAAAGAGAGTCGGTCTGCAACATTTACTATTTAATACCAAAGGCTTGTTTGATGCGCTCCACGTCGTCCAGCTTCTCCCAAGTAAACAGTTCTACCTGCATGACTTTCGTCTCATGATAACGACTTTCAAACGTTTTTTCCTTCACTTCGTACTGTCGTCCCATGTGTCCGTAAGCCGCTGTCTCAAAATAAATAGGATTGCGAAGGCCAAATTTCTTCTCAATGGCTTTCGGTCTAAGATCGTACATCTCACCTATCTTCTGGGCAATCTCGCCATCTGTCATCCCAACTTTGCCGCGTCCGTACGTATTTACATAGATGTTGATGGGCTTAGCCTCACCAATGGCATAACTAATCTGCACCAATACCTCGTCTGACACGCCTGCCGCCACCAGGTTTTTAGCAATATATCGCGAAGCGTAGGCTGCCGATCGGTCTACCTTGCTGGGGTCTTTGCCCGAGAAAGCTCCTCCACCGTGGGCACCTTTCCCACCGTATGTATCTACAATAATCTTCCTTCCGGTGAGCCCGGTATCGCCATGAGGTCCGCCAATGACAAACTTTCCCGTAGGATTCACATAATACAAGATGTCATCATTAAACAGTGCGCGCGTCTTATCGTCACACGCTGCCTTGACACGGGGTATGAGAATGTTGATGACGTCGGCCTTAATTTTGGCCAACATGCGGTCGTCGTCGCTGTCAAACTCATCGTGCTGCGTACTCACCACAATGGTGTGGATGCGACGAGGCGTGTGGTCGTCGTTGTATTCTATCGTCACCTGGCTCTTCGAGTCGGGGCGAAGATAGGTCATTTCCTTGCCTTCCTTGCGGATATCGGCCAGCACACGCATGATGAGGTGAGCCAAATCAAGCGATACCGGCATGTAGTTTTCTGTTTCGTTGATGGCATAACCAAACATCATACCTTGGTCTCCGGCGCCCTGTTCGTCTTCATTCGCCCGATTCACCCCACGGTCAATGTCCTCACTCTGTTCGTGAATGGCCGACATGATGCCACACGAATCGCCGTCAAACTGATATTCCGACTTGGTGTAACCTATCCTCTTGATGGTTTTGCGCGCGATGGTTTGCAGGTCAACGTATTCTTTCGAGCGAACCTCTCCCATGATCACCACCTGTCCGGTGGTTACAAAGGTCTCGATAGCGCAATGTGCGTCACTATCGTAAGCCAAGAACTGATCGAGCAAAGCGTCTGAAATTTGGTCAGCAACTTTATCTGGATGTCCCTCTGAAACTGATTCTGATGAAAATAAATAGGCCATATCTATAATTCTTGTTGTTTGTTGAACATGCAAAGTTAGCAAAAAAAACACAATCTGTCACGCATCTGCTTTATTTTAACTCCTTTATAGCGTTTCCGCATGCTCGCCAAACGAAGCCAACACACAATAGGCCATTGGTATGGAAGCACTATGTTTACACGCCTTTGAATGATGGTTCTGCGAAGCGCCGACCAAAAGGTGACGACAGCAAAAAGCAGGCATGTCCGAATTGTTTTCATACGTCTTTGGCTCGTTTGACTGACACTTTTTGTCCTAAAAAAGTACCGATAAAACGGCATGTGTAAAGTGATGAAATAGAAAAATTAACTATGCTTACAGGATGCATCAATGGGATGAAAAGCGAAGAAAATCGATATTTTTCGCTTAAAACATCGAAACTTACGGCCTATTTGCATCCGTTTGCACTGTCATTCACATGGGGTTGCAGCGTTAAGGCATTGCTATTGCCAGCCAATCTCAATGCTTTTGCACAAAACACAGGTGCCAAAAGGGGTTGAAAAGTTCACAATGCCTGGCAATATATTGACGCACAATCCATTACAAAACCGCCTCATATTTCCCGTATTTACAACGAGCAGGGATGTTGTTTACAAATACGCCAAAGGTGAAGAGGTGTTTGTCAAGAAAAAGGACAATTGAAATTCTACTTTGAGCATGGACGTTTTGTGCCGCTTTTACGCTCCAATCTTTTGACTTCAGCGTTGTGTCACACGGCTTGATTCAAACACACAGCGCATCAGCAACCTACAGGTTCAGGTTGGAGTTATGTCAAGGTCAGGAAATAGTCCACAACTTATTCTATTGAAAAACGGCACGAGAATGACACGGGCTGAAAGCCCAAAAGCTTATAGCCCAGGGCAGCGCCCTGGGTAATCGTGTGATTAAGTGTACGCCCTGCAAGGGCAAAAGCAAGCACAACACAATCATGTTCAAGCGCTTTTGCCCTTGCAGGGCGCATATTCCATAACGTAATCCATTCCCAGGGTGTTACCCTGGGCTATAAGCTTTTGGGCTTTCAGCCCGTGGAGAACTGCGTCTTTCAAACAGAAAAATACAAGATAAGTGAGCAATAGGTTACAAACTTTTTGTGAGAAAGTGATGAAGTTGAAATAAGGACAATTCACATTCTGCTTTGAGCATGGATGTTTTGTTCAGTATGATGAAACGATTACAGTGCCGTAGGGGCGAGATTTATCACGTTCCGCCCGCAATCATTGCAAACGTTGGGGCGTGATTTATCATGTTCCGACACATCATGAGCCCAATCATTCAACGTATTTGCTGATACGGGGCGTGATTCACCACGTACCGAAACGTCGTAAAACTAATCATTCAACGTGTCTACTCATACGTAACGTGATGAATCACGCCCCTAAAATGTCCCTACTTGCGAACGGAACGTGATGAATCACGCCCCTACGATGTTTCGTAACGTGCCGTAACCTGCCACAAAGAAAAATGCCATTGAACTATTGATCAAGTTCAATGGCAATACCTGTGAACAAACAAGCTAACCACTCCCCTCCCTTTTGGGGAGGGGTTGGGGGTGAGGCCGTCACCCTATCGCTTACTTGTTTTCTTCTGGCAACATAGTTACCGAGATGTAGTTTCCGGCCTTCAAGAATTCTTTCATAAAGGCGGCAATGGTCTGTGGTGTCTGTGCGCTAATCACCTTCTTATAATCAGTGTGCGTGTCAATACCGTGCTTACGATACAAATCCACCACACCATTCCAATAACGATTGGTCTTAGCCACATCATCCGCTTGCTTCAGCATCACGGCTTTAATCTTGTCAACCATCGTGGCATCCACCGTCTTGGTGAGCTCTTGCACGGCACTCTCCATGATGCTCAGGGCCAAATCCTTCTTCTCTGGCTTCATGGGGCAAACGCCCAATAATTGAATCACGTGATAATCATCGTCGATAGTTGCTGCACCTTGTGCCCCACACGAGTAGGCTGCACCGGCATCCTCACGAATCTTCTGCAAATAAACCATCGACAACACCTGTCCGGCGATGGATGCTTTGACATCATTCTCCAAGGTGTAAGGCATATCTTCGTTGTACCATATCTTATAAGCCGTTGACTTAGGTGTTTCCATCTTGCGCTTGAAGGTGTTGTCTATCTTGCCTTTCTGCAGGAAGGTCACGCGATGTCCCTTCACAATCTTATTCTGTGAGGGCAGACTGGCTATGTATTGACAAATCAATGGTCGGATGGTAGTCTCGTCATAGTTGCCAACGAGGGTGAATGTCCATGCTGCCGCATTGGCCGTACGCTCCTTAGCCATGGCCAAGATGCGGTCGTAAGATACGTTTGGCAGGTCATCTGCTTTGACAGGAGTCAACCGTGGATTGTGTCCATACATCGTTGCCGTGAGCGAATCAGAGAGGGCCACCTCCGGCGAGAGCGAGCGATTTTTCAGACTTACCTTGTACTGACTGATGAGGTTGTCGTACGATTTCTGGTCTTTGTTGATGCCAGTGAAGTAGAGATACAGCATTTGCAGCATCGTTTCTACATCCTTGGGCGTGGATGACCCCGATGCCGAGCTATTCTTAAAGCCCAATGATAGGTTGACATTGGCAATCTTACCGGCCAATGCTTTGCTCAGTTCGGTCAGCGAGAACTGTCCCAATCCGCTATTTGCAATCACTTCATCAAACATCTTGGCGTTGAGATAATCCTTCTCACCGTATAACGAAGAGCCTCCAAAGCCCTCTGCCGACAACAGCACCTCATCCTTCTTCAAGTCGGTATGCTTGAGCACAACCGTCGCACCGTTAGACAGTTTCAGCTCTGTATAGCCCAATTTGTCGTTCTTCTTCTCACTCTTGATGGTTCCAGGGGTCGGTTTTTTCGTAATCAACGGTTCGTTCTTCACGTTGTCAACGTATGCCGTTACCTGTTGTTGTTTGGCCGTTTGGAGAGCAGTGAGCAGTTCTTGACGGGTTGGATAGACCGCACCCTCTTTCTCGTTGTTAAAGTTCACAATGACAATGTTGCTGTCGTTCTTGGGAATCAGCTGCTTCATGTATTCGTTGACCGCTTCAACTGGAATGGCTGGAACCATCTGCTTCATCAGTTGATAGGTGTAATCGATGGACGGCATAGGCTCGTTGGTCAAGAAATAACCCAGACATTCGTTGAAAAACTGCGTGTTCTTGCGCTTGTCTTTGTTGCTATAAGCCTTATCCAAGCTACTCAACAGGTCGGCTTTATAGCGATCGTATTCGGTCGGGGTGAATCCAAATTCTACTGCGCGGCGGGCTTCTACCACAGCTGCGGTGAGCGAAGCGGCAAGTTGAGAGGGGTCTTTGGGTTGGGCAAAGATACTGAACGCATCTTTCGTCTTAGCAAAAATATAGTTGTCATCACTGGCTCCAGCACCCACATATGGGCAGTCTGCCTTTTGTGCTGCTTCGGTATAGCGATTGTTCAGCATGTTGAGAGCCGCTCCTTTCAAATAACCATAGAGGATGTATTCAACGGAATTTTTCAACGAGTCGGGGTAAGTATCGTGCTTGAACATCACTTGTACGTTGTTGGTTCGCTGTTCCTTATCCTTGTCAATGATAACGATTGGCTCGGCTGTATCAGGCACTGGCTCGTTCAACACAGGAGCTTGGTTGGCTGGATTCTTGATACCACCAAAGAGTTTCTTAATCATGGCCTCGGTATGATCAACGTCTACGTCGCCAATCACAATGATGCCTTGGTTGGATGGATGATACCATTTCTCGTAATAGTCGCGCAATTCCTTGGGCGAGAAGTTGTCTACAACACTCATCAGACCGATAGGATAACGCACACCATACTTACTTCCGGGATACAGTTTGGGCAGGTTACGCTCAAACATGCGGCTCTGTGCGCTGGTACGTAGTCGCCATTCCTCATGAATCACACCACGCTCCTTGTCTATCTCCTTTGGATCGAGTGTCAAACCCGTAGACCAATCGCGCAATATCAACAAGCAAGAGTCGAGCGAACTCTGTCGGGTAGTGGGCACATTGTCAATGTTGTAAACTGTTTGGTCGATGGAGGTGTAAGCATTGAGGTCGCTACCAAACTCCACACCAATGGAACGCAGGTACTCAATGAGGTCGTTACCTTTGAAGTTGTCGCTACCATTGAAGGCCATGTGTTCCAAGAAATGCGCCAATCCTCGCTGGCTTTCTTCCTCTTGAATTGACCCCACCTTCTGTGCAATGTAAAAGTTTGCACGGTGTTCGGGCCAGTTGTTGTAACGAATAAAATAGGTTAAGCCATTGTCGAGCTTACCCATTCTCACAGCAGTGTCTACCGGTACGGGCGGCATCTGCATTTGAGCATGCAGCATACCTGCACATAACAGCAATACTGCACAGAAAAGATGTCTGATTTTCATAGGTGAAATAATTTTATAAAATGAAACTTCTTGTTTGTCTGCAAAGATAGAAATTATTTGTTAAATTATCAATCTGTCATAAAAAAGAAAAGAAAATACGTGTTAAAATCTCATTAAAAATTGATTTCAAAATTAGCTTTTTGAGATTTTGAACTTGTTTTTGAAATCAATATGAAAGTGAACAAAGGGATGAAACTCGCAACACTACCAAACAGACTTACGTAAAAAAAGTGGCTTCCCACTCCCACCATACTCCATTTTTTTTGTACATTTGCTCGGTGAGGTGAAGGTGTTTTCTTTTCTTCCGCTTCCACATATCAAATTAAAAAACCTACTATTCGAGCGATATGAAACCATTAAAATTCAACGTAAGACTTCTTGTGACAGGATTGGCAGGATGCACTGTCACGGCTACCACCGCAAAGAAACCTGTCAAACCCAACATTATTTATATCATGTGCGACGACATGGGCTATGGTGACTTAGGCTGCTACGGTCAGCCATTTATTGAGACACCCCACATCGACCAGCTCGCCACCGAGGGCATGCGGTTCACACAAGCCTACGCAGGTGCCCCCGTGAGTGCCCCTTCGCGTGCTTGCATGATGACAGGACAGCATACTGGACACACACGGGTACGTGGAAACGAGGAATTTTGGAAAGATGTTCCGATGGTGAAATACGGTGAAAA
>CAKOVA010000029.1 GCA_934120735.1 uncultured Prevotella sp. | reverse complement strand
GCTGGCGTTGATAGCAATTCGTACCGAATTGTCTTCAGAAATTTCTTCTTGTTGGAATTAATCAGCGCATGTCTGAATAACGACATAAAGAACTTATCTTGACTTTTTTCTCTTTTTCACTTTTTTCATCAAAATCACAATAAATGCCATATAATTCCATGCTTGCCAACTGGTCAAGGTAACATCAAATCTGTTCAAAATACTTCTGTATGAATCCAACCATGCAGTAGTTTTTCTCTTTCAGTTTTCTAACAAGTTGTTGACCGATGGGTTTCACTTCTTCGATGATGTCAGAACAAAGTTTTCGTGTCATCTGAACGGACATCCCCACCTCAATAAAATCTTCTTCAGTGGGATTTGTTTTGAAACAGACCGTGGAGGCATGCTGGCCTAAAGGGCTGTCATGGGTCATGTCGTATGCAGGGGAGAGTTTCCACTTTCCATTAATATAGAGAAAGGAGAAATTCCGCGCATGATCGTCGAAATTCTCCGCATAGTAGTTGAACGCCATCCTTCGGAATTGCTGTTCCACCTCCATGGGATCTTGCGTGATATAGCCTGTCAATGCGAGCAACGTTTTATAGTCCATCTTGGGTGGGTTGATACTTTCGTTGAGCAATCCACTGGCTGTAACCATGTGGATGCGCTCGCCATCGGGAGTCTGGTCGAAACGTTCCTCGCCAAAATATCTACCATTGAAGAGCTTGAACCGTGGTACGGTGATGCCTGCTTCCTTGGCAGCTTGGTTGTACATGAATTCTATGATTCCCGACTCTATGGGATCGTTGAGGTGACGGAACTTGACAATCCATCCACGCCCATCTTCCCACAAGAGTATCTTGGGGCGTACACCTCCTGAGTTTCCGCTGTGGGCGTATAGCATGCCTGCATTTTTATCTGTCTTGCCCGACAGGATGTCCGTGGCTGCCTGCTGCACCGCATCAAGGTCGACGATATCTTGCGACGTTGTAATTTTGTTGTCTGGGACGTAGCACATGGCACCCATGCCGGATGAACCAACGATGCTCAATTTTTGCAAAGTGTTAAGGCCATAGTAGTTGATGCCTTGCTTCTTTAAATTCTTCTGTAGCATGTATTCGCCATAGCCTCCGGGTAAGCAGTCCTCAAACACACCGAAGTTGCCTTGGAAAGGCAGATAGTCGGCCTCGAACAAATCCGGCTTCAACGGCAGTTTTAATGGTGATATGGAAAAACCAGTGTCAAGCCATTCCCTGTCATACTGAAAAAGACAGGTATCGTTGACTCCCGTAGTCAGTCTTCCAACCAGGCGTCCGTGATACAACACTTTCAAGGACTCAAACGCTCTCATCGGTTCCTCGCTTTCTGTTTTTGTTCTTGTTTATCCGAATCATTTCGTCAAGGCTTGAATACTTGGGCTTTCCTATCAACTCCATCATATCGTCCGCATAGCCCAGTACACGGACAATCTTCACGAAGCTGGTAAGGGAAATCACCCCAGTATGCTCAAACCGCTGTATCGTGGACAGTGGTACGTCACTTGTCTCTGCCAATGCTTTCTGTGAGATGTTCTTTTCCAGCCGACGTAATCGGCAGTTACTTGACAGTCGTTTGAGGATGTCTTCTGTTGATATAGGTTCAAAAATGTACATTATAGTAACTGCTGTATTAGTGGTTATATTTAATATCGCTATTTAATAACTATTGTATTAGTTACTGCAAATATACTGATTTTATTTCGTTTTTTGCAAGAAGACAGGAATTACTTTGCCCTTCATTGTCAATTCTCATCAGTTGCTTGATGGTTCTTTTGTTAAACTAATAAGTTGCTTCTATTCTGCGTGTGGCAGCTTCAATTTTTCCATTCTTGACGAGACGGCAGACCGTAGGGACGCTACAATGCAGATACTTGCCAAATTTTGGCGTGTCCGGAATCATGATTTGTGTTTAGCGGCTTAAACACATTCAAATCGTTCAGAGTGGCTAACTTGTACAGGGAGTTCTTGGGGAGAGCATTGCCTCAAGATACCAAAATAATGATGCCTGACATACTTTTTGATGGAGATTTGTACATCGTTAGTTTGCAAAGTTTTACTATGCAAAAATACAAAACCATGTAGAAACATGCAAGTTTGCAAACGATTATTTTGTTGATAACCAGATGGTTGAATAGTTTTCAAGGGTCGACTAACTAACACAAGAGTTAAAGCGATGAAGAATGATTTGTTTTCACGAAATAATGACGAGTCTTATTAGCAATCTTTACTAACATCAACATTACTGGAACTTCGACTAACACTCCCACCACGGTAGCCAAGGCTGCCCCGGATTGTAAACCAAACAGAGAAATAGCCACAGCAACCGCCAATTCAAAGAAATTACTTGCCCCAATCATTCCGGCAGGTGCGGCAACATCATGGGGTAATTTCCACCATTTCGCCCAACCGTAAGCAACGAAGAATATCAGAACCGTTTGCAACACAAGCGGAACAGCAATCAAGAAGATATGCAGAGGATTGTTCAGTATCGTTTCTCCTTGAAATGAAAACAGGATAATAAGCGTTAATAGCAATCCACCTATCGTATAATTATCAAATTTCTTAATAAATACGTTATTGAAATACTCCACACCTTTGCGGCGGATAACCATTATTCGGGTAATGACCCCGGCAGCAAGTGGTATCACAACAAACAGGCCTACGGATAGCAACAGAGTGTTCCACGGGATAGATACGCCGCCAACTCCCAGCAAGAAAGCTACGATAGGGGCATACGCTACCAATATGATTAAATCGTTCACTGCCACTTGTACCAGTGTATAAGCGGCATCCCCTTTAGTAAGGTAACTCCACACGAACACCATAGCTGTACAAGGTGCAGCCCCCAATAATACCGCCCCGGCTAAATATTCTTCGGCTAATCCGGCAGGTATAAAGGCTTTGAAAACCACATAGAAGAACAAATAAGCTATTCCGAACATGGTAAATGGCTTTATCAGCCAATTTGTAATGCAAGTGACTATTATTCCTTTCGGACGCTTGCCGACATTCTTAACACTTTGAAAATCTACTTTTAGCATCATCGGATAAATCATTAACCAAATCAGGATTGCCACGGGTATAGACACGTTGGCATATTCAAATTTGCTTAATGTTTGCGGAATTGCCGGAAGCCATTGTCCCACGGCAATTCCAATAATGATGCATAAGGCAACCCAGATAGTCAGGTATTTTTCAAAAAATCCAATTCCTTGTTTCTTTTCCATAATAACAAATATTTAACTTAATTGTGGCTTTAATTCGTTCAGGTAGAAGTCATAGAAACGGGCTTTTATTTCATCCCGTACCCGATGAAATTCACTGTTTATAAACTCCGGCGTTCCGGTTGCTTCCGAGGGGTCGTCAAATCCCATGTGCAGTCTCTTTCCGACTTTACCAGTAAACACTGGGCAGCTTTCATTTGCCCCACCGCAGACCGTAATCACATAATCCCATTCCTGCCCTATATATAGGTTTACACTTTTAGGGATATTATGGGCTAAATCTATCCCTATTTCTTCCATAACCTTTACCGCCATCGGATGAACCTTTTCAGCAGGTTTTGTTCCTGCTGAGAAGACATCCAGTTTATTGTCAAATGATTGTAGAAAGCCATGTGCCATTTGGCTGCGGCAGCTATTCCCTGTGCAAAGAATTAAAATCTTCATGTTTTTAATTATTTTTCCAAGCTATTAGGGCAGCATTTCCCTTTGACAATTCTTCTACTTTCTTAATCCAAACCAATTCATTTTGCGCCTTTGCCCGCAAGAATGAATTTTCAGTGTCAGTTAATGACAAGCAAGCATTCACGATCCACCATTTATTATTAATCCCAGCACGTTGTAAATCCATTTGCAAACGTTCGGCTTCAAATACGGGTGTTGCTTCGGGCAGGGTTACAATAACGACTTCTGTTTCCTGCTGGTTTCTCAAACGTGGTAACAGCTTTCTTACGGAAGCGGGAGTGTCGCCATGTGTACGTTGAACTTCTTTATGGTAACTTTCCGTTGCATCCAGCAACAACAAAGTGTGTCCAGTAGGTGCGGTGTCAATTACTACAACTTCATTTTCTGCTTTATCGACAATTTCAGCAAAAGCCCTGAATACTGCAATTTCCTGCGTACACGGTGAACGTAAATCTTCCTCAATATATTCCATATCTTCGGCTGTCATTGTTTCCGCAGCTTTACTGCGAACCTCGTTTTTATAAGCTTCCAACACTTCCGCTTCGTCAATACGGCTTACCGTAATGCCAGCCTGAACAGCAAGGTTATAATTCAGATGATTTGCCGGGTCGGTGGTGGTAAGATGCACCTTTGCGCCCAGTTTTGTTAATTTCAGGGCTATTTCAGTGGCTATAGTGGTTTTTCCCACGCCGCCTTTTCCCATAGTAAAAACAACCCTTTTTCCTGATTGATAGAGGTCGTTTATCAGTTCATCCATCCCTTTGGCATCGGTAATCGGCTGATAGGTCGCATCATTTGTCAAATCATCATTGTAAAGCATCCGGCGGATATTCGCAATATTAGATAAATTGTATGACCGTAAAGGGACATAATAAGACGGATATTCCAGCAGCTCCGCAGGAATCTGTTTCAGGGCATTTTGCTGCCTGTCATATATCTGTTTCGATATGTTATCGGCTTCATCTAATTGCAGCAAAAGCCCGTTGATTACCAATAGCTGGTTTTTAATTCCCAGTAATTGCAATTCATGTGAAGAACGGGCGGCTTCTTTTAATGGTGCGATTTCAGGACGGCTAACCAATACTAAGCGGGTTGCGTTTGCATCCGAAAGTGTTTCAACTGCCTGCTTATAGATACCTTTCCGTTCTTCCAAACCGGATAATTGACCTAAGCAAGATGCACCGTGCGTACTCTCACTAATAAATGTACTCCACGCTGATGGTAGTTGTAACATTCGTAACGTGTGTCCCGTGGGGGCTGTATCAAAGATAATATGGTCGTATTCTTTTGCTTTGTCAGCATCCGTGATAAAATCGGAAAACTGGTTAAAAGCCGCAATTTCTACCGTACAAGATCCTGAAAGTTGTTCTTCCATATTCTGAATTACACTTTCGGGCAGTTGTCCCCGAAACGGAGAAATAACGCTTTCCCTGTATTCGGCTGCGGCTTGTTCCGGGTCGAGATTAACGACCGTTAAGCTAGGTACTTTTTGAATATCCGTGCCGTGTCCGTTCAGTGTTTGATTAAACACATCTTGCAGGTTTGAAGCCGGGTCTGTACTGATAAGAAGTATTTTCTTTCCATTATCTGCCAAGCCTACCGCAGTAGCACAAGCAATCGAAGTTTTTCCGACACCGCCCTTTCCGGTGAAGAAAAGGTATTTCGTCAAATCTATATCTGACAAGTTAAATGTTTTCATTTTATAATTATCTGGTGAAAACTTATTTTACTGGCATAAAATCAAGATTGATACCCGTCCATTCACTCATTTGTTTGGTGGTAGGATAGGTTTTTGAAACAGCGATTTCTCCGTCCACTAAAGTAATAGGCAGTGCATCCGCCCCATGTTTTTGCAGATGCTCGTTTACAGTCTTATTACTTACATATACTTGCGGCTCGTCACGTAAATTGTGACGGGTAACGATGATACCGTGTTTTTTCAATGTTTCAATAACAACCGCAATACGCATTAATTCAGGGTCAATATTTGTTCCACAAAGACCCGTAGGGCAACACATTGCCGGGTCGAAAATTTCTATCTTCTTCATACTGTTTTTATTTATAATGTACTCCATGTTTATTTATAGATAAAAGACTACTGCATAATAAATTCCTACCGCAATAAAGAGGATGGCAACTATTTTACGAAACCATTTCTCGAATATTTGCATCCGGTTATAAAACTTACCCAATCCGGCAACACTGTACGCTAAAATCCATGCAACAAGGATTACGGGTAATCCAGTAGCAATAGCAAAAATTACAGGTAATAGATACCCGCCCGTTTCCGCTGCTGACATAGGCATAAGCATACCGAAATAAAATACTCCACTAGTAGGACAAAAAGCAAGGGCGAATAACATACCCAATAGCATAGCCCCCCAAACGCCTTTAGTCCTCTTTTTCAAACTTTCACCGCCGATATTGATTTTCGGTAGATTGAGCTTTATTCCATCGAGCATAAATATTCCAATGATGATTAACGCTGGGGCAATCAGCATTTCCCCGTACTTGCTTACAGCTTTTTGAACCATAAACATACTTGCTCCCTCACGGAGAATAGGGATAAGGACAAAGCCAAGAACCGTATAGCTTACTATTCTGCCGAAAGTATAAAGCAATCCGTTTATAAATATCCGGTGATGGTTTTCTATGTCCTTACTAATAAATCCGATTGCCGTTATGTTGGTCGCTAACGGACACGGGCTGACCGACGTTAAGATCCCCAATATAAAAGCTGTAATAGCAGGAATAGAACTGTTATCTAATAGCGATTGAAGAAAATCCATCTTACAACTGTTTTAACAATTCGTCAATCTTGCTTTTAATTCCCTCCTTAAACTTGTCCGGTTCATTTTTCGCATTGGAAAAACCAAACTCGGTCATATTGTTTACATTCTCTTTTCCGTCTATCCAGCTGTTTACAAACAAAGACGACCATGTCACTTCGTACTTGTCTGCAATCGCTTCATTCTCTTTCTTTGAAATATCTATCACTTTATAGATAATTTTACCGTCTGCTTTTTCTTTTGAATAAAGGCTATCCAAAAGGGCAACTGTATTTGCTTCTATCGCCCGACAAGTGATACACCGTTGCGCTCCATGAAAATATAGAACCTCTATGCGGTTAGACTGTATTTCTTCCGCTTGATTTTCTCCGGTCTTTTTCTTTGCACCGTTACCACAGGAAACTAAGACCAACGTTGCAATCAGTAGATAAAATAATTTTCTCATAGTTCATTTTTATTTGGTTATCAACTCTTTCACTTCTGCAAGGGATAACTTTTTCCCGGCTGATACGACTTTCTCGTCAATCACCAAAGCCGGAAGCCGTAAAATGTTATACTCCATGATTTTCAATAAATCTTCTTCTTTGATAAGGGTTGCATCGCAACCTAATTCTGAAATAGCTTGTTTGGTAGTTTCGTACAAGGCTTTACAGCTTGAACACCCAGTTCCTAATACTTTAATTTCCATTGTCATTATACTTTAATGTTAATATAATAATTGTAGTTCGTAGAACTACGAACAATTATTCCAAAAAAAAGTACTGCTATTCACAGCACGATGTACTTTTACATTTACAGTCTCCTAAAAAAGCTGCAAACAATTTTCGGGCAAGTTCCCAGTTCTCCTGGTTTATACAATACCGGACTTTGGGCGTTTCTATCTCCCCTTGAATTAAGCCAGCATCTTTCAATTCTTTCAAATGCTGCGAAACGGTTGCTTTGGCAATGGGCAGTTCTTCGTGAATGTCACCGAAGAAGCAACTCTCTTGTTTTGCCAAGAAAGCAAGAATAGCCATCCGTGCCGGATGTCCCATTGCTTTGGCAAACCGAGCAATCTGTTCCTGATCTGTTGTGTACTGTTTCTTTTTCACTCCAATTCTCCTTTCTTCTTTGTTGTTCGCAAAAGTACGAACAATATTTTTAATATCCAAATTTTGTGGCATATTTTTTTCGGATAGGTGCAAGTATATATCTAGTCGACTCTCAAAAAGGCGACATCGCATTCTTCATATAGACCTGCGTGATGAATTGGTTTTGAAAATTTAAATTCAGCCTCTACAGCACCATATAATCATTCTTTCAAAAAGGTACAAAAGAAGCCACATGGTTCTTTTGAAGTTGAATGCGGCAGCCGCAAACATGACATTCAAAGTACGTCCGGCTGGTGAGGCGAGTAGATCTTAAATTAATCTGCAAGGGTTGGCTTCCGTCCAATTATACCAATACCAACTGTTGCTGGTAGCTTTTTCATGGTCCCTTGAATTAGATTTCTTACAAATCCGCTACGAAGATAGGCAGGGAAGTGGATTGTTCCCTTTGAACCAGAGACTATAGTTAGGCCAATATAGTAATCTTTTCCTTTATGTAATGCTATTGATGAGGTTGTTTCAATTTTAATTTCAGAATTCTTATTCAAAGGAGATAGGTTGAAATAAATAGGTTTGGAAATGATAGGGGAAAATTGTCTTTTTGAAAATTCATAGACAACAAGTCGAAGTGTGCAATGTTCATAGGTGCATTTCTTTATCTTCAAGTTGAAGCTATCAATAATAAAATTATCATGCACAGTAAATTTGGGTCCTATTTCATATTTGCCTGTTGGAGCATTGCCGAAAGCAACATCGCCAGGTAGTTTCATTTCTTTCCTAAGAATCGCCGTAGGCGTAGTCTTTCGGGCTACAACCAAAGCTTCACCAAGTTTATAGACTTCGTCTTCCAATGATATGTCAACGATTCCACCTTTATATACAGAATACGGTGTTACTTTCTTTTTATAACCAATATGTGTACAAGTCATATCACCCTTGATACCGATTGGAAGTTCGAGAGAAAATTGTCCGTATCTATCTGTCAAAGTAAAAATACTATCCACGCATACCGTTACATATTCTACACCTATGTTATTTTTGTCTTTTACAACACCTTTAAGCTTAGTCTGGCCATTAGCTCCACAAACACTAACAACGACAAATAAATACAAACAGATTATTTTATTCATTTTGGATTTTCCGTATGGAAATCGTGAATCAGTCCAACAAAGTAGAGGCCCTCACCCTACTCAATGTTTCGGGAGTCATCTGTAAATAGTTGGCAATATAGGTCAGCGGAGCGCGCAAGACTACTTGTGGAGACAGTTTGCACATCCGCTTGTATCTATTCTGTGCTGACTCAAACCGGATTAAGTCGGCATGAACCTGCGAAATAATCAAACTTTCTTCCAATATCTTTCGATACATCATTTGAATATTCACATGATGTAGAGATATCCGTTCTAACTTATCTTTGGGCATGGCATAAACAACAGAAGCCTCAAGTGCTTCTATTTGAAGATGGCTGGGCTGCTCTTTGAACAAACTCTCAATACACATAAAGATAGTGTGGTCTTCGCCTAAATGTTCTGTTAATTCTTTGTCGTTCTTGAAATAAAACTGACGTATCAATCCCTTGTCGAGATAATAAATATTGCGACACACCTCTCCCTCACGGAGAATCATTTCACCTTTCGCAAATTTCATGGGAACGAGAATGCTTTCAAGCGCATCCAACTCCTCGTGTGTCATCGTACTGTATCTACGTGCCAATTCCCTTGCAATATCACGAGGTGTATTAACAGGTTCTTTCATTTGTCTGGTATTGAAAAGTTAGTAATTTTTAGTTTGCGTAAAGCATTAATCCAGTTTGAGCACGGCAAGGAACGCTTTCTGCGGAACTTCAACATTTCCAATCTGTTTCATGCGTTTCTTTCCTTTCTTTTGCTTCTCCAACAATTTACGTTTTCTGCTCACGTCTCCACCGTAACATTTAGCGGTTACATCCTTACGGACGCATTTCACGGTTTCCCTGGCGACGATTTTCCCTCCGATGGCGGCTTGAATGGCTATGTCGAACTGCTGTCTTGGTATCAAGTCTTTAAGTTTTTCACACATTCTTCTACCCAAACTCACAGCATTGTCCTGATGCGTCAAGGTAGACAAGGCATCCACAGGCTCTCCATTAAGCAAGATGTCGAGCTTGGCCAACTTTGAGGGTCGGAACGAGTCTACGTGATAATCGAACGATGCATAACCCTTTGAGATGGATTTGAGTTTATCGTAGAAATCGATGACAATTTCTCCTAACGGTATCATAAAATGCAATTCAACGCGATTTCCAGATATGAATTCCTGCTTAACCAGCTCGCCTCTCTTCTCCAAACAGAGCGTCATGATGGGCCCAATGTAGTTGGCATCCGTAATAATGGTTGCTCGAATATAGGGCTCTTCAATGTGTTCAATCATCGTTGCTTCTGGCAAACCGGATGGATTATGAACTTCCTTTGCATCTCCGTGCTTGTCGTAAACCATATAAGATACGTTGGGCACGGTAGTGATGACCTCCATATTGAACTCTCTATCCAAACGTTCTTGCACGATTTCCATGTGCAAAAGCCCTAAGAATCCACATCTGAAACCAAAACCAAGTGCCACAGACGATTCAGGAGAGAACGACAATGAGGCGTCGTTGAGTTGAAGTTTTTCAAGAGATGTTCGCAAGTTTTCGTAGTCATTAGGGTCAATGGGATAAACACCCGCAAACACCATCGGCTTCACCTCCTGGAAACCAGAGATAGCCTTTTCGCAAGGACGGTTTACATGTGTGATGGTATCTCCCACTTTCACCTCCTTGGCATCTTTAATGCCGCTGATGATATAACCTACTTCTCCGGTTTTCATTTCTCGCCGGGGAACCATATTCATTTTAAGAATGCCAATTTCATCGGCATCATATTCCATTCCCGTGTTATAAAACTTTACCTTATCGCCCTGCTTGATACATCCATTTTCTATTTTAAAATAGGCGATGATACCACGAAAGCTGTTAAAAACAGAGTCGAAAATCAATGCCTGGAGTGGAGCATTCTCATCCCCCACAGGATGTGGAACGCGTTGCACCACAGCATCTAAGATATCGCTAACACCTTCTCCTGTCTTGCCAGATGCGCGAATAATATCAGAACGGTCACACCCAATCAATTCTACGATTTCATCTTCAACCTCTTCAGGCATGGCAGAAGGCATGTCAATCTTGTTGATAACGGGGATGATCTCGAGGTCATGATCAATGGCCATATACAGATTAGAGATGGTCTGCGCTTGTACGCCTTGCGTAGCATCGACAACCAGCAAAGCACCCTCGCATGCAGCGATGCTCCTACTTACCTCATAAGAAAAGTCAACGTGACCCGGAGTATCAATCAAGTTTAATATATAATTTTGCCCCTCATATTGATATTCCATTTGGATGGCGTGGCTCTTAATTGTGATGCCTCGCTCTTTTTCCAAATCCATATTGTCAAGCATCTGTCCACCAGTTACTTGAACTGTTTTAGTATATTCCAGTAATCGATCTGCCAATGTTGATTTTCCATGATCAATATGGGCAATGATGCAAAAGTTTCTTATTTGATCCATCAGATATTTTCGTTATCGTATCAAAGATTGTACTACCGCTATGAAGGAAGTTCAATCGTTAGTTTAAAAAGAGTGAAATCAATCCTTTTGTTAGTAAATAGTGCCATGAATTTCATTATGTTCGTCAAACTGATTCAAAGGCCTCCAATCTTATGCAAAGATAACTATTTAAAACCATATATCAACGAACGAAATGATAAAAATAGTAAAAACTTTGTATCTTTGCAGTGGATAGAATCCGCCCAAACATAACTGAAAAAACGAGCTTTTCACTCGGCACATACGAGCTTGGAAATGCTTATAATGTAAGAAAACATGAAAAAATTATTCATCGCTATTTTATTAATCCCCATGCTGTCTTCATGTCATGAGAATTTGGAAGACAGATGCGCAAGGGAAGCCAAGGAATATACGGATAAATACTGCCCTACCCCAGTGGTTAATGGCACAAGGACGGACAGTGTGACCTTTCACAAAGACACCAAGACCTACACTTACCACTGTTCATTTGTTGGTGAATTGGACAATGCACAAATTGTAGCACAGAACAGGGATAAAATACACCAACTCATGGTGAATGAGATTAAGGACAATACTAGTATTAAGAAACTAAAAGAAGCAAAATTTAATTTCGCCTACATAGTGCATTCTGATAAAGACCCTCAGAAAATATTGTATCAGCAAACAATCAGCGTTGCCGACTATCAAGGTACTTATTGAGGGGGGGGGCTTTGTTAGAAACTTGCAAGCATTAGACGATACACATTACCGTCTAATCTAAAAAGAGAATGCATCGAATTTGATGCACTCTCCTCTATAACATGTTCCTGCTATTCAGGTTTCATATTGGTGTAAACAGTTTGCACGTCGTCAAACTCTTCAAGCCGCTCTACCATCTTGTCAATTGTCTCACGCTCTTCGGGAGTAACGTCTTTCAAATCGTTCGGGATGTAAGTAAACTCAGCACCTGTCACTTCAAAACCGTCCGTTTCCAGATGCTTTTGAATTTCACCGAAGCTCGTGGGGGCACCATAGATGGTTATTTCGTTTTCTTCCTCATCTTCATCATATTCATCTTCCACACCATAATCTATGAGGTCGAGAATCAGTTCGTCCATGTCCAAGCCATCTTTCTTCTTAAAGGTGAATACGGCTTTATGGTCAAAGAGGAATGCCAGTGAACCACTTGTCCCCAAGTTGCCATTAAACTTATTGAACACAGAACGCACATCACCAACGGTTCGGGTTGTATTGTCCGTCAAAGTATCTACCAAGATAGCCACTCCATGAGGACCATACCCTTCGTATGTGACCGATTTGTAGTCGCTTTGATCTTTCCCCATCGCATTCTTAATGGCACGATCAACATTGTCTTTCGGCATGTTTTCGCGCTTGGCATTGGCTATGAGGGCACGCAAAGCAGGATTGTTTTCAGGATCAGGTCCTCCTGCTTTTACTGCAATTGCAATTTGTTTACCTATTTTCGTGAATGTACGAGCCATGTGGCCCCATCTTTTCAGTTTCGTTGCTTTACGATACTCAAATGCTCTTCCCATTGGAATAAAAATATTTAATCCTCTTCATTGAAGAGGTTTAGGACGAAGAACTTTCGCGCCTAAATGTTGATTATTAAATGATAAATGATCGTTTATATTTATTAAAGTATGGCAACCGAATCATCGAAGTTCGGCGCCAAGCTTTTCTGTGAGATTCTTTATAAGTTTCTGCATGATTCCGTCAATCTGCTTGTCATTCAATGTTTTTTGCTCATCTTGCAGGATAAAATTGACAGCATAGCTCTTTTTGCCTTCTGGCAGGTGCTTTCCTTCGTAGACATCAAAGAGCTCAACGCGCTTCAGCAACTTCTTTTCTGTCTGGAAGGCAATCTTTTCTATTTGCTCGAATTCTGTTTGCTTATCTATCAACAGGGCCAAATCGCGACTAACGGCAGGATACTTAGACAACTCTTTGTACTCAACCTTATTCTTACGAGTTAATTTCATAAGTGCCGTCAAGTTGATTTCAGCAAAATAAACTTCGCCAGCCACATCAACCTGCTTCAGCAACTTTTTACAAACAACACCCAATTCTGCAATGATTTTCCCTCCTCGATTCATGATGGTCAAACCATGGGAGAAGATGTTGTTGTCACTTTTTTCTGTCACCAACATGCCAGAAGGCACACCTAACCGGGCAAAAATATTTTGAACATAGGCATTCAATTCATCAAATGAACTGGGCTCATCTGCATGTGCCCAACTTCCTTCTACACGTTTACCAGTAACCCACAGTCCTAAATGATAAGCTTGCTGATATGCCTTAATCGGATCTTCCTCATTCTCTCGCTCTGCTACATATTGGTAGCAGTTGCCAAACTCAAAGAAGCGCAAGTTTGTTTGCTTACGATTCACATTGCGCATAATGCTTTCAAGGCCTCCAAACAACAGTGTCTGGCGCATTACGCCCAGGTCGGTACTCAAAGGATTCATAATCTTTACCGTTGCCTCCTCTGGGTAATGGTTCAAATCATGATAATAAGACGTCTTGGTAAGCGAATTGTTCAGAATTTCATGAAAACCACATCCAACCAACTGTTCACCAACCAAGTTTTCCAAATGGGCAGCCCTATCCTCATCACCCTGTATGGTCAACGAACTCTTGAGCTGTGTTGGAATTTCAACATTGTTATAGCCATAGATACGCAAGATATCCTCTACAACATCACAGGGGCGTTGAACGTCAACTCGGTATGCGGGGACAGACAATTCAAGACCTTCTTGATTCTCGCCCTTGATTTCCATTTCCAGGCTTTCCAAGATGCTCTTCATCACACCAGGCTCTATCTTTTTACCAATGAGACCGTTCACATAGTCGTATGAAAGTGACACTTGGGCGTTTTCAATAGGTGTAGGATACACATCTTTAATCTGCATACTAACCTTACCTCCCGCGAGCTGTTGACACAATATCGCAGCTTGTTTCAATGCGTATATCGTGCCATTAGGATCGATGCCACGTTCAAAGCGATAGCTTGCATCCGTACTCAAGCCATGCCGGCGTGCGCTCTTGCGAATCCAGGTTGGATGGAAATAGGCACTCTCCAAAACAACATTGCGTGTTGTTTCATAAGTACCACTACCCTTTCCACCGAAGATTCCGGCAATGCACATCGGGTGTTCTGCATTGCAAATGCTTAAATCGTGTTCACCCAAAGTATGCTCTTCACCATCGAGGGTCACAAACTTGGTCCCCTCTGGCTGTGTTCTCACCACGATTTGATGACCTTCAACCATGTCGGCATCAAAGCAATGCATGGGTTGTCCGTAAGCCATCATCACATAATTTGTGATGTCAACGATGTTATTGACGGGTCGCAAGCCGATTACTTTCAGCTTGTTCTGCAACCACTCCGGACTTTCTTTCACCTCACAATCCGTGAGTGAGAGACAGGCATAACGCTTGCAGGCCTCTGTATTCTCAATCTTGACATCAATGGGCAAGTCTTCATTGTCTACCTTAAATTCATCACAAGACGGACGATGCAGACTGGTTTGATACCCATTTTGCTTCAACCATGCATACAAATCACGAGCTACACCGTAATGAGACAAAGCATCAGACCGGTTGGCTGTGATGTCTATTTCGATGACCCAATCGCTCTCAAGATTATAATATTCTGCAGCCGGCTGGCCAACAGGGGCATCTTCCGGCAACACAATGATACCATCGTGTGACGTACCAACACCAATTTCGTCTTCGGCGCAAATCATTCCAAATGAGTCTACGCCCCGTAATTTGCTTTTTTTGATGGTAAACGAATCATCACCATCATATAAAACACAGCCAAGGTCGGCTACGATGACTTTCTGCCCAGCAGCCACATTGGGGGCGCCACATACAATCTGCTGAGGCTCTCCCTTCCCTAAGTCTACTGTCGTGATGTGGAGGTGATCAGAGTTGGGGTGCATTTCACAAGTCAACACCTGCCCAACATAAAGTCCTTTTAGTCCTCCCTTGACGGTTTGAACTTCTTCCAAGGCATCTACTTCGAGCCCTGTAGAAGTTAAGGCTTGCGCAACTTCCTGCGGAGTCAAGTCGAAATCGACATATTCTTTAAGCCATTTATATGAAATATTCATTAGATAGATGAATTTTAAGTGTATTCGTAAAGCAATGCAAAATTACTAAAAAAACAAGACCCTTACAAATGTTTGTTCAAAAATGAGTGTCACAAAACCTATCTTGAGGAAAAGATAGTACATCGATGCACGAGCAAACGACCGAATCGCTTGATGGAACAAACCAAAGAGGGCATGTCAAATTCTTGACACACCCTCTAATACAAACTCATTCACCTCAAGTTAATCAAGCCATTTTACATAGTTGAAGTCTTGACGGTGTGGCAGGTTTTTATGCTTTGGGAACATGCGCACGCATGATTTAAAGGTGCCGGCATCATCAGGATCTACTACGGCTTCAAAAGTATATTGATTGCCTTCGTGCCCTATCATCTTAAAGGGACGCACGCGATAAACTTCCCTACCTTCATCATCGGGCATAGGTTTCAGTGTCACCAGTTCCAAACCAACAGCATCCTCCAGGCCTTGTTCGTCAATCACGTATTTTAAACGATATTCAACACCCGTTTCGCCACCGCTTGTCAAGAACTCAGTATCCTTTGAAACAACATGGATGGCATCCCAACGCTCGGCCACTGTCTCTTTCCAATGCGCAATCTCTTTAGCCAACTTGGCATCATCAGCGGCCAACTCAGCAAATCTAGCTGCTTGCTTCTCGTAGAACTTGTCGTAGTAATCGTCCAACTGACGCTTCATCGTGTAGTGAGGTGCAATCGTCGCAACGGATTTCTTCACCACGTCAAGCCATTGTTCGCTATAGCCTTCCTCATTCTTATTATAATACATAGGAATAATCTCATTCTCTAAAAGCGAATAAATTGTAGCCGCATCCAACTGGTCTTGGTACTCCTGGTTTTGGTAAGTACGCTTCTGTGGCAAAGCCCATCCGGCACCTTCTCTATAACCTTCTACCCACCAGCCATCGAGCACGGACAAGTTGACAACACCATTCATCTCGGCTTTCTCGCCAGACGTACCCGAGGCTTCGAGTGGACGCGTAGGCGTATTCATCCAAATATCTACACCAGAAACCAATCTACGGGCCAAATGCATGTCGTAATCTTCCAGGAAGATGATTTTACCTAAAAACTCTGGGCGCTGGCTAATCTCATAGATACGTTTGATGAGATCTTGACCAGCTCCATCTGCAGGATGGGCCTTGCCCGAGAAGAAGAACAACACAGGGCGTTCTGGGTTGTTCACAATCTTTGACAACCGATTGATGTCTGTAAACAACAAGTGCGCTCTTTTATAGGTTGCAAAACGACGACAGAAACCAATCATCAACGCATTTGGATTGATACATTCAAGCAGGGACATCACGCGTGACGGATCGCCTTGGTTCTTCAACCAATTCTCCGTGAACTTCTCGCGGATATACTTCACCAGCTTATTTTTTAACTTCATGCGCGTTTGCCAAATCTCTTCATCAGGAATCTTCAGAAACGCGTGCCAAATATCTTCGTTGCTTTGGTCGCTCATAAACGACTTGTCAAAGTACTTGTCGTAAAGGTCACGGAACTCTGTCGAAGTCCATGTTGGGAAGTGTACGCCATTGGTTACATATCCCACATGGCTCTCCTCAGGATAAGAGCCTTTCCAGATAGGAGCGAACATTTTTTGGCTTACCCATCCGTGTAACTTACTTACACCATTAACCTCTTGTGAGGTATTGCATGCAAAGGTACTCATGCAGAATTTCTCGGTATGATCGTCAGGATTCTGACGTCCCATTCCAATGAATTCATCCCATGTGATACCCAAACGCTGTGGATAGCCTTGCATGTACTTTCCGAAAAGGGTTTCGTCAAAATAGTCGTGGCCTGCCGGAACGGGGGTATGCACGGTGTACAGTGAGGATGCTCTCACCAATTCCATTGCCTGATTGAACGTCAGTCCGCTCTCAATATAATCACAAAGACGTTGCAAATTACACAGCGCCGCATGGCCTTCGTTGCAGTGATAGATGTCTTTCTTAATACCCAGTTTCTTCAAAGCGAGAATGCCACCAATACCCAGCAATATCTCTTGTTTGAGTCGGTTTTCCCAATCACCTCCATACAGAGCGTGGGTAATGGATCTGTCAAACTCTGAGTTCAAGTCGTTGTCAGTATCCAACAAGTACAATTTGATGCGACCCACATTCACGCGCCATACGTATGCATGCACCACATAATCAAGATAGGGTACGTCAACCACGATGGGGTTGCCATTCTCATCAACCTCACGCTCAATGGGAAGCGAGTTAAAGTTTTGTGCCTCGTATTGAGCAATCTGTTTACCCTCCATATTGAGTGACTGCTTGAAATAGCCGTAACGATACAAAAAGCCTACAGCACACATATCTACATTGCTGTCTGACGCCTCTTTGAGGTAGTCGCCAGCCAACATGCCCAGACCACCTGAATAGATTTTCAATATCTGATTAATGCCATACTCCATGCAGAAATAGGCAACGGAAGGACGCTTCTTATCGGGTTCCACGTCCATGTAAGCGCGAAATTGGGCATAAACGTCCTTGACACGCTTCATCAGCTTGGCATCGTTCACAATCTCTTCTTTGCGGTCATAGTTAAGGCGCTCCAACAACAGCACGGGGTTGTGCCCTACTGCTTCGTATAATTTCTCATCAAGACTCTTGAAGAGGCTACGCGCTTCGTGATTCCAACCAAACCACATGTTATGCGCTAATTCGTCCAAACATTTCAGTTGTTCGGGCAGTCTTGATTTGATTGTCAACTCCCTCCACTGTGGAGCGTTAACATTGCTCGTCTTAATTTTCATAAATCTTTAATTTTCTTATTTTTTTCTTACTTGATTATTCTATTCTCTACGCTTGACAAAGCCTGGTGATAGGCTGCTTCGTAATGCTTAATAAACCGTTGCCACAACGCTTTTTTTGACAAATCGGCTGCTCGCCGGCGTATGGTATTCACCTCTTTAGGTGATAACTTTGACAGCTGCATGATGGTTTGCTTGATTTCGTCGGCCACTTCAGAGTAGTTGTTGTCAGTACGGTGAATCACTTTCACACCATTTTCAATCTCACTGTACCCTCCGATTGTTTGATTAACCCACAAACCAAATCCCGCCAAATCGGTTGTGACACAAGGCACCCTGAACGCAATAGCCTCCAACGGCGTGTAGCCCCAAGGCTCGTAGTAGGAAGGATAAACGCACAGGTCGTTACCCACAACCAAATCATAATATGGCAGGTTTAAAATGCCATCATCACCCGTGAGGTAGCACGGAACAAACATCACTTTCACGTTGTCATGTTCGGCGTTATGCATATTCAGCGCTTGCAGCATCTGAAGGATGCGGTCGCCTGGCATGTCCCGAAGCCAGTGGGTTAACATAGGATGCTCCAAGGGCGTGTCAAACGATTCTCCCGACATCAACCTTGTTATCAAGTCGGCACGCGGCTCGCCCACCCAAGCCGGCACTTCCACCACGGCCAGCACCTTACGCGTTAAGGCATCTTGCGACAGCCGTAAGCGGTTAATAGCTTCTAAGAAGACATCGATGCCTTTGTTGCGAAACTCATAACGCCCACTTGTAGAAACAATGAAAGCATTGTCATCAAAAGTATTGCCCATCAAAGCATTAGCAACTTCTATGATTCGCTTTCTTGCCTGCCTACGTTTGCTAGTCAGCTCTTGCCCTCGTGGCACAAAACTGTCTTCAAAACCATTGAGCAATATCTCATCAACGGGTTTATCCAGCAGCTCCTTACACTCGTTGGCAGTAATCTCACTTACGGTTGTAAAGCAATCAACGTGATGGGCGGTTTGCTTCTCTATCGAGTGTTTGCTCTGCATGTTGAGTTCCTCGGCCATTTGGTCTCCGTGATAGGCCGACAGGTATTCGTACAGGGGCTTATTGTTTCCCGCGATACTTCGGCCAATGCTCGTCGCATGGGTTGTGAAAAGGGTGCCTATCTCGGGTACCTGATGGCAAATGTAGAGCAATCCCATGCCGGTCATCCATTCATTTCCATGATAAATCACCTTCTTGGTCTTGTCCAGATAAAAGCGATAAAAGCTCTCCACCACCCTGCCGGCTGCATACGAAAACATGGAGGCCTCGTCGTAATCGCCATAACCGTGCAGACTGTCCACCTGAAACCACTCCCACATTTGGGCGTATATCTCATTTTTTAGTGCATAAAAGGGTTGGTAATCCACCAATATGGCAAGCGGATGTCCTGGAACTGACCAGCGGCCAATTCTGCATGTCAATCCGTCATCAGCGGCTTTGCTCTTCCAATCTGTGAACAAAGAGCTGTCTTCTTGAAAATATGGATTGTCTTGTTCTTTCCAACAATCAGGGCCGATAAAAATGATTCGGTCCGGATATTGATCCTGCAATGTTTTTGCTCGTGTAGAAAGAACGGTATAAATACCTCCCACTTTATTACAAACTTCCCAACTCGACTCAAATATATAGTCGGGACGCAACAAGTCCTTAGTCATAAGAATCATAATATGATGAGCAAAGATAATATAAAAAAGGTGAAATCCAAATGATAGGTTCTTTAATTTTCTTAATACACGCGTTTTATTGATATAAAGCAGTAACTTTGCAATAACTGGGAGCATATTGGCCAGTTAGGGACATCTAACGCAGCCCCTACCCGAGCCTTTCTATACACAACTAAAATCAACAAAAGATGAAAAAGTACCTATTTCTTCCTATTTTATGCTTTCTTAGCTTGTTGGCGACAGCACAAAACGTGCAAAATCAGCCTTTCAAGGGTGTCATAGGTAATGCGGAATACAGAATATACATCAAAATGAATTTGTACGAGAACAACGTTACTGTACCTGGACAGGAAATCTTTGGTGAACTTCCAGGCTTCATGGGTGATAGCATCGATTCTCGAAAATGGTTGTTTACATCGGCCAAGATTCATAAAAACACGGCTCAACTGGCAATTACCAATGACTATGGTAGCGAAGACCTGGTGGCCACTTTAACCTTTAACAAAGACAACACCTACACGTTGAAGCAAGTGGAAGGCAGCAACATGAAAATTGCACGTCAAAGAAAATGGAAAAAACTGCCCAAAACATTGGTATTCATCCCGAAAGAATAGGTACCTACAACGGGGCCGGGCTTATTTATAATTCTTTGTATTTCAACACTTTCAGCCCCCATGTTCATCACTTGGTATAGGTAATCACCAGCTTTACACTTTCTTCGTTCGTGCGCTTCTGTATCCATTGGCGCATTTGATTGTTCTGTTGGTTCGTCAATGGCTTCTTCACTTTAAATTGCGCGATGGCTAAAAGGTAAGGCTCGTTTGCTGTGGTATCCAAATTAGCTTCGACAACAGGAGACAACACCAACGATTGCACACCTGGGTATAGCACCAACATCTCGTTCAACATATCCACACTCAGTTGTGAATACGAATCAATTTTCCCCAATTTTTCTCGTAAATTCTTGATTTCAACAGCTTGCTCTTGAAGTACTTTGACGCTTTGTTCCCGATTTTTCGAGATGGCTACAAGAGTACCTTTTTCTGGTACTATATCTGAGGATTCGGTACCCTGTATAACAGTTAGTTTCAGATGTTTCAGCCGCGAATGCTCATTCAGTTCCTTCTGCGCTTTCTTCTTTTGCTCTGGCGTAATCTCTTTTCCTAAGGCAACGATTTGCAATACGCTGTCTCCATATAGATGTTGCGATACCACTTGTGTTCCTTTCCAGTTCAAATTATGTTGAACAAAGTTACTCAACTGCTTGTCAAACAAGCTGGTTCGCATCATTCGTACAGTCATATATCCTGCTGGAATCATCGTTAAAATAGCAATGGCTAAAATCATACGATGCACAAATTTACAACGTTGAGGGTCTACAAAGTGTTTGCGTCTGAAACGCAACAAGAAAACACCGAAGGTTGTTGCCACAGCAATGAAGACGGTGTTGATAAAATATAATAAAGAAGCACCAGCAAAAAAGGCCAAATTTCCCGTAGCGATACCATATCCTGCCGTACAGAGTGGAGGCATTAATGCAGTGGCAATGGCCACGCCAGGAATGACGTTACCCTTGTCTTTGATAGAGGCAGCGACAATACCTGCCGCACCACCAAAGAAGGCGATGAGCACATCGTAAATGGTAGGCTCGGTACGCGCCAACAACTCTGATTGTACACCCTGAAAAGGTGTTAAGAAAAAGTAAACGGTTGCTGTGATGATACCAATAATGGTCGCCACCATATAGTTTTTAACGGCCCGTCTCAGCAGCGGCAAGTCATCGATACCTACCGCTAAACCCATGCCTAAGATAGGTCCCATCAGTGGTGAAATGAGCATGGCGCCGATGATGACTGCCGTTGAATTGATATTCAATCCTAAAGAAGCAATAAACACGGCACAAATTAGAATCCAAAGGTTAGCTCCTTTAAAGGTTACGCCCGATGCTATTTCATCAACAACATCCTCTTCCTTCTCACGATTCTCTGACATATCGAAATACTGCCTCAGATATGCCTTCAACGAAATCTTTTCCATTTTGTATGATATTTCGCAACTACAAGGTTATTCTATCTTGTGACGTGCTGTTATTTCTGTAAGTGTTGAACACTTGGAGCGCCCATTCTTATCCTATAAGATGCACACCCACACTGGTTCGTTTATGATTTTGCAAAGATAACAATTTCAAAAGAACTCACCAACAAACCGCCTCATTAACTCACTCGGATGATTGAACAACGAAATGCAACCCAGTTTTTAAGTTTATGCGCAAGGCATCCATGCGTTGGTCTGAACTAGGCTCTTTTATTTAATAATTGAATTTGGCATTAATTAGAACAAACGAAACGATCATCTGTGAAATGTTAAAAGCACAGTATGATAACAAAAAAGATAGCAAAAGTTTGGTGCATGATTACATTTTTGTTATCTTTGCACTGCTGTTAAGGCAAAGAGTTCATTTACATCATGAAACATTCTGAACTAATTCGGGCTTTGAAGAAGGCGGGTTGCCTTTTGAAACGACATGGTGCTTCGCATGACATTTGGATAAACCCCAAGACAGGGGCGAGAACAAGCGTACCGAGGCACGGGAGCAAGGAAATCAAGGAAAATACCGCAAGGTCTATTCTTGATGACCTTTTGAACGAGTAAAAGAGAGCCGCCATCCACAATAGGTGGCGGCATATCTTCTTCGAATGGGTACGGGTGTGATTGAACTTTTTTAATGAATAAACGATTAACGACATGGAAAAGGTAATAGCAAGAGTAGAGCGAGAAGTGGGTGAAAAAAACTTCTCCTGTTACATGAAAGTAAAAAACGTCAATGCCAGTGTGCTTGGACAGGGCAATACAGCAAATGCAGCCATTGCAGATATGCTCCAAGGCTGGAACGACACCAAAGAAGACTTGAAAGAGGACGGTATCGAAGTTTCGCCCATCGAGATTGAATACACCTTTGACATTGGGGCGTTGTTCAACTACTACGACTTTATCAATGTCGCAGGCGTTTCAAGAGAAATAGGTATCAGCTCGGCGGTCATGCGCCAATACACCACTGGTGTTAGAAGACCAAGCAAGGAACGAAAGGAAAGAATTGTGAAAGGCATCAAGTCGCTTGCCAAAAAAATGGAAATGGCAAAGGTCTATTGATAAACCATTGAATGCTTTGTGCTTCAATATTTTAAATGAACTCTTTGAGCCGTCCGCACGTGAGTGTAGGCGGCTTTTCAGTAAGTAGAAATTTTCAGAGGAATCATTTGTCAGTTATCTCAATCATTCTGACCTTCGCATCATGGTAGTAAAAACGTTACGCACCTTAGCAAATCTTGTTTTGCCCACTGAAATATCTGTTTGTGTCCACAACTTTTTAACACAAATGCTTGGCGTTTTTTCCACCAACTTGTTCGGATGCTGAAAATATGTGAAATATGAAGCGATTTTTATACCAGTTTGATTATTAATGAATTATGCGATTTTTGGATTGAAAAGATATTCCTGAAGTAATGAGATTTTGTGGAAAAATCCTGTTTTTGCGCAAAATAGGCCTTCTATAGCATGTAAATTGCAAGCTGAAATCATGTACTTTAGGCGGTAAATGCATGTGAATAGCCGCTCTATTCGATGTAAATAAGGCAAGTGATGATGAGTTTGAGACTTTGATACCCTAAAAAATCACGTTTTTCTTGTCTATTTCACGATTTTATTTTGTAAAATATTACGAATCATTTTAACGGATAAAAGGTTTTTTAACAAAGATGGTTATCATTGTCTGGCATCGTCCAATATTTCAACAAGTTGCCATTAATGATAGCTTTATGTATCAAGTTCGCTGCACAAATCAAATGCGGATACATATAGTCAAGAGATGGAATCACAGGATGAGATAGCAGGGCTTAAAATGCGTATATAGGATACACTACACCCTGCGGATTAGTTAAAATAATGTAATAATCGATATGTTTTACAAACAACACCCGTTGATTCTCATTATATTGTTGTAATTTTGCACCCGATTTATTTATTCACATAAAGTCTAACTTTATTAAATTTTAAACATTAATTATTTTATGTCAGATTTAAAGAACGTTCAACCATTAGAGGACTTCAATTGGGATGAGTTTGAAAATGGTACAAACGTAAACGCCAACAAAGAAGACTTGGCAAAGGCTTACGATGAAACCTTGAACAAGGTTAGTGAGCGCCAAGTGACAGAAGGAACCGTTATCGCCCTTGACAAAAAAGAGGTCATTGTTGACATTGGCTACAAGAGCGATGGAATCATTCCTGCTTCAGAATTCCGCTACAACCCAGACCTTAAAATAGGTGACAAGGTTGAGGTTTATGTAGAAAACCAGGAAGACAAGAAAGGCCAGCTGGTTCTTTCTCACAAAAAAGCTCGTCTTACCAAGAGTTGGGACCGCATCAATTCAGCCCTCGACAACGATGAAATTATTCAGGGCTACATCAAGAGCCGCACGAAGGGCGGTATGATTGTTGACGTGTTTGGTATCGAAGCTTTCTTGCCAGGAAGCCAGATTGACGTTCATCCTATACGCGACTACGATGTATTCGTAGGCAAGACCATGGAATTCAAGGTAGTGAAAATCAACCAGGAATTCCGCAACGTTGTTGTTTCACACAAGGCGCTCATCGAGGCTGAGTTGGAAGCACAGAAGAAAGAAATTATCAGCAAACTTGAGAAAGGCCAAATTCTTGAAGGTACAGTCAAGAACATCACATCATACGGTGTGTTTGTCGACCTTGGCGGTGTGGACGGATTGGTACACATCACAGACCTTTCATGGGGCCGCGTAAGCGATCCACACGAAGTGGTTTCACTGGACGAGAAAATCAACGTGGTTATTCTCGACTTCGATGATGAGAAGAAGCGTATCGCCCTCGGTTTGAAGCAGTTGACCCCACATCCATGGGATGCACTTGATGAAAACCTCAAGGTAGGTGACAAGGTGAAGGGTAAAGTTGTGGTGATGGCCGACTATGGTGCTTTCGTAGAGATTGCTCCTGGTGTAGAAGGACTGATTCACGTCAGCGAAATGTCTTGGAGCCAGCACCTGCGCTCAGCTCAAGACTTCATGCATGTAGGTGATGAGGTTGAGGCTGTTATCCTGACATTGGATCGTGAAGACCGTAAGATGAGCTTGGGTATCAAGCAGCTGAAAGCCGATCCATGGGAGGACATCGAAGTGAAATATCCTGTTGGCAGCAAGCACACAGCAAAAGTTCGTAACTTCACCAACTTCGGTATCTTCGTTGAGCTTGAAGAAGGCGTTGACGGCTTGATTCATATCAGCGACCTTTCTTGGACTAAGAAGGTAAAGCATCCTTCAGAGTTTACAACAGTAGGTGCTGCCATCGAAGTCGTGGTGCTCGAAATTGACAAGGAGAACCGTCGTCTCTCTCTCGGTCACAAGCAATTGGAAGAGAATCCTTGGGATACATACGAAACCATCTACACACCCGGATCAGTACATACTGGTAAGATTACCGAATTGATGGACAAGGGTGCTGTTATCACACTGAATGAAGGTGGCGAAGGCTTTGCCACACCTAAGCATCTTGTGAAGGAAGATGGAACACAAGCACAACAGGGTGAAGAACTCGAGTTCAAGGTGATTGAGTTTGTTAAGGAGACCAAGCGTATCATCCTTTCACACAGCCGTACCTTCGAAGATGTGAAAGATGACGTGAAGCCAGCTCACAAGCACTCTACCTCCAAGAAATCGAATGATATTCCACAAATCAACAATGTGACAGCTGGAACAAGCCTTGGTGACTTGGACGTTCTTGCCAAGTTGAAAGCAGACATGGAAAAAGGAGAATAATTGAGTATTTTTCTCACGCTCCTTATAAGAAGGGCAGATTTTTCAATTGCTGTCCGCTAAAACTTATTTGAGCGTAAAAACTTATTTGAGTATAAGAACTTAGGGCTTGATTCCTCACACGGAATCAAGCCCTTTTTATTTCAATCTTTTTCAGCCTTAAATTCAATACTGATGGCAATGCAATGAGTGACGGAGGACAATCAACAGTTAGACGATAGGCAATGAAAATAAAAAAGTGTGTTAAAGGTTTGGTATTAGCCCCTACACATAGGCCATTCAATCAGCTCTGACGATGCATAATAAAGCACTGTTGATGTAATTCCAAGCCAGGGAGATAGCGGAAACGATAGGCAAATGCATTGAAATCAAAGACTATCAGAAACGTTCAATATTCATTCAAAAAGTGGACTATTTCGAGTTAATACACATTGTTTCTCAATCATCATTGATAGTTTAAGCGATTACTTCTTTGTCCTCTCACTGCACTACTGTCCCGTTAAAGTGGACTAATCGCTCTTTGAATTAATTGAAATACAGTCTATTAGGTGGTGTTTCGGAAT
>CAKOVA010000028.1 GCA_934120735.1 uncultured Prevotella sp. | reverse complement strand
GCTGCCTTGTTTGACACTCCTTTCGCACGAGGAGAGGAGGGAATCACCATCAACGGCTTGGTGTGGATGGGTACATTTGAGGAAATGGTGCATCGGATGCAGGAAAAATTAGAGCAGGGTTTTCGCTGTGTGAAGTTGAAAATAGGGGCTATTGACTTTGAGAAAGAATTGGAACTGGTACGCGCTATCCGTTCGCATTTCACCGCAGAGCAAGTTCAGTTGCGCCTTGATGCCAATGGAGGTTTCGCACCCGATGAGGCTCTTGCAAAGTTGGAACAGTTGTCCAAGTATGACATTCATTCGATAGAGCAACCCATCAAGCAGCATCAGTGGCAGCAAATGGCACTTTTGTGCCGTGAGTCGCCCATTCCAATCGCACTTGACGAGGAACTCATTGGTGTGAACCAGCGACAGGAAAAAGAAGAGTTGCTCAATGCCATACGCCCACAATACATCATTTTGAAGCCTTCGTTGCATGGTGGCATGTATGGAACAGAAGAATGGATAACGTTAGCAAGACAACGAAACATAGGCTCGTGGATCACCAGTGCTTTGGAGAGTAATGTGGGATTAAATGCCATAGCTCAACTTGCCGCAAAGATTTATGGACCGCATGTCACCTTTCCGCAGGGCTTGGGGACAGGACTTCTATTTACGGATAACGTCCCTATGCCGTTGGAAGTGAGAGGAGACCGGTTGTGGTTCATGCCGACAAAGACATTAAATGGAGGTGAAAAATGACTTATCAAGAATTTATCAGCGAATGGAATGATGATGCACAGACGATTCATGTGCAAACCAGTGGATCGACAGGTGCACCGAAAAAGATGAATGTAAGGAAGGACAGAATGATTGAAAGTGCCAAGATGACGTGTGACTTCCTTGCATTACAGCCTGGTGACACCGCATTGTTGTGCATGAATCTCGACTATATTGGCGCCAAGATGATGGTGGTACGCTCATTGGTCAGGCAACTTCATTTGGTACAGGTAGCCCCCTCTGGTCATCCGTTGGCAGCGGTTGACGTTCCAATTACCTTTGCCGCCATGGTTCCTTTGCAGGTATATAACTCGCTGCAAGTACCCGCGGAACGGGAAAAATTACGCCAAATCAAACATCTTATCATTGGCGGAGGGGCTATTGATGATGTCTTGGCAGCCCAACTGCACGACTTTCCTCATGCGGTATGGAGTACATACGGTATGACCGAAACCCTTTCGCACATTGCCTTACGCAGACTGAACGGCCACCAATCTTCTTGTTGGTACACGCCCCTACAAGGAATAAAGGTAACAACGAATGCCGATGACTGCTTGGTTATTGATGCTCCGATGCTTTGTGACTCGCCTATTGTGACGAATGATATGGCTGAAATCCGAGAGACAAGCACTTCTGAGGGTCAAAATGTCCTTGCTTTTCGCATCATTGGTCGCCGCGACAACGTCATCAACAGTGGCGGCGTGAAGATTCAGATGGAAGAGTTGGAGCGTCTGATGCGGCCGTTTCTCACCATGCCTTACATGGTGACCAAGCGCAAGAGCGAGAAGTTTGGCGAAATAGTTGTGCTGATGGTGGAGAAAGAGGGCGATGGAGAGGGGGCAAACTTTGAGGAAAAGTTAGAGTTGCCCATTCTGCGAGCCATCCACAAACTGCTGCATCGGGCCTTGCCTCGCTATTGGGAGCCGCGCCTGTATCTATCGGTAGACCGCATCCCGATGACCGAAACAGGGAAACCCAATCGGGCTTTGGCTCAGCGAATGGCCGAGAAACTTGACTTACCTTGCAGCCGCGTCTTTGCGCTGGATGACGAATGAGTGGGGAAACAGCCGACGGCAAGAAGGATGTTGCGGTCGGCCACACCACTGATATGCGCTACTCGCCTTCGCGTAAAAAGTCGAAGGCGTTTTTAATCTCTTCCATCGTCGCCGTCTGGTTGAGCTTGATGTCGCCCACGTCGGCAAGCAACGTGAAGTTTATCTCGTCACCAAGATTCTTTTTGTCGTGGTGCATCAAGGCGATGAGCTCGTCGTAATCGTCGCATGTAAACGGCAATTGTCCATACCACTCCTTGACGAACCTGACCGTTTGTCGCATCTTTTCCGTGGGGAAGCCGCACTTAACGCAGCTCAGGTACAACTCGCAAACCAAACCCCATGCCACCGCATAGCCATGTAGTATAGGTTTTCGTTTCAGCGACCACGACTCGAACGCATGGCCGAAGGTGTGTCCGAGGTTCAAAGCCTTGCGTATGTTCTGCTCGAAAGGGTCGCGTGTCACCACCTCTTCTTTCACGGCAACCGAGGCGGCAATCATTCCTTGCAGCCGATGGAAGTCGATGTCGCCGCTCAAGTCGAACGTCAATAATTCACCCATCATCTTGTCGTTGCTAATCAAGCCGTGCTTCAACATCTCCGCATAGCCGCTGCGCAGGTTTTCCAGGTCAAGCGTTTGCAGGAATGCTGCGTGCAGGATGACGAAATTAGCGTCATTGAACACACCTATTTCATTCTTCAGTCCCCAGTAGTTGATGCCCGTCTTGCCGCCCACGGAGGCGTCGACCATGGCCAGCAGGGTGGTGGGGATGTTGATGAAGCGGATGCCGCGTTTGAAGGTAGAGGCGGCGAATCCCCCAAGGTCTGTCACCATGCCGCCCCCCAGGTTGATGACGCATGAGTGGCGGGTGGCTCGATATTCTTGCAGTGCCGTCCATATCTTTTCCACCGACCGCAAGTCTTTGTGAACGTCAGAAGCGGGGATGGTGATGAGCTGCGCACCCCTCAACGCATCAAATTCGCGAATCTTCGGCCAACAATGTTCGGCGGTCATGTCGTCCGCAACGACGAACACACGGTCGGGTTGGCATGCTGCAATCGCCTTGGACAGGTCAGCTTGCAAATTTTTGGATAGGATAATCTTTTGTTTCATCTTCTCTTTTTATGGTTACAAATATAATAAAAAAAAGCATATACCCATGCCATTCGGGTGGTCTGTTGGGCCACGGAACTCACATTTAAGATGGTTGTTCGGTGTAAACCGACAATTATAGCCTTTTTCATGAATGATGAATAAAACTGCCATTTTTGACACGATGTGATAATATTGTTGGATGGTAACCAACAACACTCGACTGTGTTAACAAACCTTTCGTTTGTTAAATCAATTCGTTTTCTTTGACAAAACAAAATTGGAAAATAGAAAAAATGGTGAGAATTTTAAGGCGTTCTATGCCTTTAACTCATCATTTTGTACGCTATTCACATGGACTAAATCGCCAATTAGCATGCTTTTGTCGTCCAATATGCATGCTTTTACGTCCCAATTTTTATCCTATTGAATGCCTTTTTTGCACTAAAAAGCGGAGTTTTTGCCCCAAGCACAATGTTTTTTGATTTAGCTTTAGCCTTTAATGTTATGTAAATCACTAATAACCAGATAGATAATAAAACTCATTCATAATGAGCATATTTCCCACACATGAATATGTTGATTGAAAAAAACGCCCAGCATTTGTGTTAAAAAAACGTTGCGACAGAAGACTTTTTACAGAGGAACGTTTCGTTTGTTTAGAAACAATAAGCACCTGTGTTACATGATAGAGCCGTGTGTGTTGAGCCATCTTTTCAACATGCTGCCGTTATAATTACCATGTCAGCGATGGGGAAGATGCAGGTATTTCCCCCAACAAGGTAGGAAAAACCCTATGCAGCAATAGTGAAAACATCTTTGGATATACTAGATCTATTGTGTATTTTTGCAATAGATAAAATTATGAAACTTTAAAATATACGACGATGAAAAAGATGATGAAATTATTACCAATCGTGTTAATGGCACTCTTCACGGTCAGCGTTACCTCATGTAGCGACGACAATGATTATTATTATGAAGACCCTTACGATAACTCTCAGGACGTGCTGTATGAGATGGCACAGACCCTGCGTGGACATTGGACGGGAAAGACGGCTGCTCGCTTTAGAGATCAGAATGGACAGTTGCGGGAAGAGGTGTACGACACCGACATAGAATTTGATATGTACGATTCCAACTCGCGCAATGGTCGTGGCCGCCAGGTAGATTATTTCAATGGGGAAATGGCTTACGATAGAACGTTCTCTTGGGCAATCGATTCTCGATCTGGAAACATCATCATTACCTATGATGGTGAAAATGGTAAGAAATTCCAGATGATTATCGATTATGACGACATGAAGCTCGATGATCACACGTTCTCTGGCGTGATGGTTGGCAGCGGTGAGTCGGATGAGTTTTCCTATACTCGCTATACCTATGCCAAGAAGGTGATGATGGATTTTGACGAGTGATGAAGATGATCCAGGGCCGGTTGCCATTGCTGGTGATTAGGGCAACCCCCAGGCTCGTTGCACTTTTTCTACCGGTAATGTTTCTACTCGGTGCTCAATGGCGTCGGGTAGATTGCAGAAAAAGTCGATGCCGGTCTTCTGTTCCAGCTCTTGGATGTTGACGACGTATTTGCCGAGCGACGTGTCACCGTTGGCCTCGTGTTCCACCCAGAAACCGAGAGCTTTGTAACCCATCTTGTTCTTGCACAGCACGGCCATGAAGAAGTATTTGGGTACGATGAGTCCTTGACCGAGGGTGGTCAGTATTTGGCTGCCATTGTCTATGGTTCCGCCTTTGCAGACGTACAAGGTGTCACGAAAACTGTCTTGATTCCAAGATCTTATTTGTGCTTCCATGTTCTTCCATACACCATCATTGAAAGCGTGTACTTGTGGCATCATGTTGGAGAGATAAAAGGTCTGGATGTTGGCTTCTCTTGACCCCAGGCGGTCGGCTGAGGGGCAGATGTGGCCGTGGTCGTAGCCTGTACGCCAGAAAGGATCCCTGTCAAATTGGAAGGCTGATGGAATATTCTTGTCGCGTGGATATTGATTGGTATCCGATCGGTAGCGGCTGGTGTGGGCTTCGCTAACGCCTCGGTACATCTGGTAGCAGCTCCAGCGTAGTGATTTCTTGCTGGTGTCCCATTCTGTAGAATAGTTTACGCCACGTTCGCCTGTGCGTTTGTTGAGTAGAGCCTTGTGCACGATGATCATACTGCTGCCTCCTTTTACTTTTGGAAACTCCAAACGGCTGACCTCAGGAGGCATTATAGGGTTGCCAACAGTGGACACGCTGATATATTGGTTGGCGTTGACGTTGGCTTCAGCAGACTTTTTTGAACCATTGTCATCACTGCATGATGCCAGTGCGAGGATGGCGAAGAGTGGGAAGAGATAGTGGTTTAGTTTGTTCATCGGCGTGTGGTGGAATGAAAAAAGTGCGACCGACCGTATATGCAACTACGCCCGAACGCACTTTCTTGTCGTCAAAAAAAAGTTTTGTATCTTATTTCTGAATCTTACCGTAACGGTTCATGAAGCGGTCTACGCGACCTGCCGTGTCAACAAGTTTACTCTTACCGGTATAGAATGGGTGCGAGCTACTTGAGATTTCTACTTTTACCACTGGGTAAGTTTCGCCTTCAAATTCTACTGTCTCGTTACTCTTGCATGTAGACTTTGTAAGGAACATATCGCCGTTGGACATATCCTTGAATACGACGGGGCGATAGTTTTCTGGATGAATTCCTTTTTTCATTTTGATTTCTTATTGAATATAATTGAATTAACTAAGCTATATGGGCTGCAAAAGTACGAAGAATTTCGCATCCCACCAAATTATCTTTGCAGTTTTTTATTTCGCGTATGTAATGGTGATGGCACTGATGCGCAACTGTGTACCTCCCTTGTTTTCTGTAAAATCATTTACCAATGTAACTGTTGAGTTGCTCAATGGTTCAAATTTAACGTTCGTATCGCTGACTTTCTTGATAGGCACTTGTGCCATTCCATTAAGCATATAAGCCTTGTCATTGCCATTAAACAACTTGCCACCGAATCCGTCTGTCGTTTTGATGCTAACCGACACGATTGTTTTCTTGGCTTTGATAATCATGGTGTTCTTTGCATACAGTCGCACAGCAGCATATTTTGGACCATAGTAAGCTGGTGGGGTAGTGCCCTCGCCTTGACCGAATGTAATTACGGTTCCATCGGTATAGGTGTACGAAGTTGCTGGCTTCTTGTCCTCAAATTTCATGTTAGCTGCCTGAATAGTAATGCTTTCTCCTGCGTCTGGTGTAACAGAGGGCTCGTCAGGTGTACCACTTTCAGATGCGTTACCTTCTTTTACCGTGAGATTCTTCACCTCCCAAGTGGCAGAGTTAGCGTTGCAAGCGTATTTGAGAGCAATCACTACCTTTCCTTTGCCTTGCATTTCTTTTGGCAAGTTGACTGAAAACTTATAGAATGTTGTCCAGTCTGTTCCCTCCTTCAATGTCCCTGTGATGTCAGTCCATTTGGTGGTGAGTGGGTCTCCTGTGTATTCATCGGTCACCAGAACTTGGTTGGCTACGCCCTCTTTGGGCTTTCCATTGAAAGTAGCATAACGTAGTATGTATTCAAACGAAACATGTGCACCTTTGCTTGCAGTCATGTCCATGGGTTTGGATACGATGTAAGCTTCAGAGGGGGTTGTTTTTTTACTGTCATTTTCATAGCCTGTCCCCTTTGCTGTCTTGAAGTCAATAATCCAAGGTAATCCTTTTGCTTTAATGGCATTGAAAACTCCGAAGGAAGTTGCAAACGACTCGTTGATATAAGTGCCATTCACAGGTTTCAGTACATCAGGCTTTGGCTCGTCTGGCGTTTCTGGATTTTCCGTTACTTCCCCTTCTTTTACCGTAACATTCTTTACTTCCCATGTACGTGAACCTTTGTCCGTTGCCGAATAATAGAAGGCAATACGCACCTTATCCTTTCCGATATAGGCAGCTGGAAGATTCTTTGCGTAGGTTGCGAAAGTGGTCCAGTCTGTCCCTTGTGTCAGTTTTCCAGTGATGTCTTCCCACTCTGTTTTTGTAGGGTCGCCCGTGTAGTTAGATGTAATCAGTATTTTGTCTACTCCGTCTCTGCTCATATACTGGATGATATATTCAAACTTGAGGTAGGCGCCTTTCGATTTCGATAGATTGATTTCAGGCGAAATCAGGTAACTCTCCGAGGGAGTATTCTTCTTGCTATTGTTATCGTAGCCCGAAGCCTTGGCGGTTTTGAAGTCAATTTTCCATGGCGTACCCATTTGGGTGATGACTTTAAATTTCCCCATACTTGTTGCGAAAGCCTCATGGAGGTACTCGCCAGGGATTTCTTCATTGCTTCCGTTGTTGTCCTCTGGTAACTCGTAGGGTGCTGGTACGTCTTCGCAGCTGCTCAATGTGAATGCTGTGAAAACGATAGCAGCGAGAGAATAAAGTAACTTTTTCATCTTTATGTCTTTTGTATTATGGTTCATAATGGATTGATGGTGTAAGCTTATTTTGTCTGTGGGCTGTTTTTTGCACCCGTGCATTTCATGTAGTCCTATTTTGCGGGTTTGATATCATCGCCCGAGCGCAGCAGGATTTGCCAGGTGTCACGGAACCTGGTGAAGATGCCTGTGATGTCTACGGAGCCTGTTGGCATGGGCTGGTTGGCAAAGTCAGCGTAGGTGCTGGTGCGTATCACCATCTTCGAACTGCTGATGCCTGTCAGGGTGCGGTTCACTGCATTGGCTATTAGGGTGGCACTGCCGTCATTGGGTGCGAAGACAGCCTTGCCGTTAGCCTCTTTCAGTCTGACGTTTTTCAAAGTCATGAGCTTTCCACAGTGCTCTGCCATGTATTGTCCATCGCTTATCTTGCTGACATCGAACACCGTAGGCTCTATCTTACCTGGTTGAACGGAGCCAATAAGCTTGTAATGGCGTTCCCAAACATAGCGGTTCAGGCGACCCACCTGTAGCTGTCCTGTTTTCTTGTTAGTGTATACGCCACCTATTTGTCCTTGGTTGCCATAGCCACCTATCTTTAATCCTTTTAGTGAAATGAGCACTTCCTGGCCCACGGGCAGGTAGCCGTACAGGGCACCTTGTGCCACGGAGATGATAATAGCCCCTGTCTCATCTTGCAAAGCAAACTGGTTGTAGAGATTTCCTTCGATGTCGTTGCCAGTCACCCAACCTTTGATTTGCACGTCTTCGGTTATCTCTTCCATGCCGTTCGAGGCAATCGTGCCGTTGTACTTGGCTTTCAACTGTTTGATGGTGAGTACGTTGGTTTCCGTGAGTTCCTTGTTTCCGTAGGGTGGTTCATTTAGATCGGGAGCGTCATAGTCGTCACCCATGCACGAAGCCAAGAGGGTGCAAGCCAGCACCATGATGATATGTTTGAGCTCTTTCATGTCTTTGTCGTTATGTTAGAATCTGTATGAAATCTGGAACATGCCGTTGGTTCCGTAAGCATAATATTTCTTGGGATTGTGTGGGAACTTGTAAGTTCTTATCACGTCATCTCCTTTATCGGTTGTGTAGACGCTTGATCGGCTTTGCTCGTAGCCGCCTGTGACGATGCGTCGGTTGTTCAAGATGTTGGTCACCATGAGGTTGAAGTTCAACTGTCCCTTCTTCAGGCGGAAGCTCTTGCCGATGCTGCCGTCCAACATGAAACCACCATTGCCTTTCGCTTGATCCGGGACGAGATAATTACCTTCGTTGTCCATGCTTTTTCTCTGGCGTAGTATGTTCTCATATCGGGAGCTTGGTGAGTAGGACAGGTAGATACGGTCGTAGTAGTTTCCATTCAAATCGACGTACCATCCGTTCTGATGATAGCTCAGTCCGATGCTCGCGGCCGTCAATGGTGTTCCTGCTTCGCGCATGTTCTTATTCAATACGATGTCGTCGGTATAGGTTGCCCGCGTTGAGTTGAGGTAGCGCACCTTGGCATTGTTGATGTTCTTGGCCTCGCTCCAGGTTCCGATGGCCTTCAGGTCAAGGTACGATGCTAACTTGAACCGTGCCCCCAGCTCCACGCCATAAGCCTCTTTCTCGATACCTGTCATGGAAACGTACGAGAACGAGTTGATGTCATCGAAGTAGAAATTCTGCCATTCGGTGACGTGATTCATCCTGTTGTAGTAAGCGTTCACGTTGGCATGCACCCATGCGTTTTGATACTGATAGCCCAATTCGCTGCTAAAGATGCGCTCGTTCTTCAAGTCTTGTACAAAGTCGTTGTTCATTTCGGGCGAAGCAAATGCGGTGCGTGCCACGGGTGCACGCCATTCATATCCTGCTCCAATGGACAGCACGTTTCCCCTGCCGGCGTCTAAGGTGAGTCCGGCTTTGCCGCCACCATCCAAGAATTTGGCCCGTCCGCTCTTGCCATACGAGTTATTGGCAAACATGCCGTTGCGCATGTAGCCCTCTCGTTGCATGTCGGTTGCGCCGATTTTTCCAGCCACCATCAAGTGCCAGCGTCCCAATGTGGCCAAATAATTGGACCAAGCCTGTGCTTTGTTGACGATGATGTCGTAGTCGTAGCCAAATTTATCACCTTTGCCAACCAGCCGTCCAGCACAGTCTGCCCCCATGGTGTTCAGGTCATACTGCACTGCATCGCTGCCGGCAGGATAGTTGCCCAGTGCGTAAGTGTTGATGTTGTGGTAGCTCTTCGCGCCCAACAGGTCTTCTATGGTTTGATAATGTCTGCCCTGGTTGCGTCCCAGCACAAGTCCCAGGTTCCATGTTTGGTCCTTGCTCAACTTCTGAGTGAACGTTGATGCCAGATTCATCACCAAGTTGTCGTTGTGACGGGCCTGCACGTAATACATGGCGTCGGCACCAGTTTCGCCAGCCTGTCGGTTGGACCAGTACAGACGGTCCCAGTTGATTTGTCGGTTGGCCTTCGAGGCTGTCCAGTAGTTGTACGTCTCGCTCCAGTCTAAGAAAGCCTCATGACTTCTGTTCCGTGGATCTGCATCTTCGCCCCACACATCGTAGTGGCTACTCGGAAAGTTCTTCCAATAATCGGGCTGTGGGTTCTCTGCGTTGCTGTAGTTCAGCTTGGTGCTCTTGTACATGCTGTATTTGCCGAAGAGAGAAGTGGTGAGCTGCATGTCCTTGTTGATGTCCCAATCCCAGGTCATCAGGGCTGATGGTGCGAAATCGTTGACCACTCGCGAGTTGCGTTTCTTCCCATTCTGATATCCCCAGTAAGGGTTGTACAGATAATCGTTGGCCAACCAGTAGGCCTCATCGGTGGATGCGCCCTGCGACGCACGCTCGGTTGGGTTGCCCCAGGTAGACAATGCCAGCGAATGGCCGTTGCTCCATTTCTTCTGTACAGCAAGGAAATAGGAGAGTGCGTTGTAGAACGTGCCCTCCACATAGCCTCTGTTGGCCCATCGATAGGTGAGGTTGGCGGCCACGGCCCATCCCTTGGCGTCGAATCCCGACGCATAAGTGTACATGCCTCTCGCGGTGTAGTTGCGGTTGGCGGCACCCAACGAGAAACGATGGCCAGCCGGCATGCTACCCGCACGGAAGTCATAATTGTTGCTGCCGGCCATACCGTTCACTGCAAAGCTGTTGCTCTCGAACGGCAAGGCGAAGTCAACGTTGCGGGTTTGTTGATTCAACCCGCCAATCATGGAGTACCTGAACTGTCCCGACTCCATGTCGTTCATCGGCGCACCGTTGATATACACGTCATTGTACTTCTGATTCAGTCCGCGGTAACGAAAACGAACAGGGGAGAATAGATAGCCTACCCCGGAAGCATAGGCATTGGTGTTCGAGTTGAGGATGGTCACGTTTTGGGACATGTTGTCATCCTCGCCCAATTGTGCTTCCGTGAAAGTGAAAGCCGATTCGTCCACGAGGGGAGCCTTCTGCTGGTCGGTTTTGTCGTTTTGGGCATGAACCAACGATGCGAAACACAAGGCAAGGACGGCAAGCGTTAGCTTATTCTGCATAATGGAAGATTTTCTGTGTGAATGATTTTCAGCTACAAAGTAACAAAATATATTTTGATGAATGAAATTTTCATGTCGTATTTTTTCTCTTTCCACCTTATTTTATTCGAAATAAATGATTTATCTTTGCAAAAGAAACATGCATCATGTAAAAACAATCATACTACGATGAAAAAACTATTCATGCTTTTGGGGCTGTTGCTGGTGGGTCTCATGGCCATTTCAGGGCAGGACAAATATTCGGTGTACGGCGTAGGATTCTACAATCAGGAAAACCTCTTCGACACATGTCATGACGAAGGAAAGAACGACTACGACTTTCTGCCTGGTGGATCGTACAAATGGGATGGATTGAAGTATACGCACAAGTTGCGCAACATGGCGCGCGCATTGGCTGATATGGGTACGGATGTATTGCCAAACGTGGGCTGTGTCCTCATCGGACTGAGCGAGGTGGAGAACGCACGGGTGCTCGATGCGCTGGTGGCTCAAGAACCCTTGGCGGCCCGCGGCTATCGTTACATCCACGTAGAGGGGCCCGATAGACGTGGCATCGATTGCGCCGTGCTGTACAATCCGCAGCTCTTCAAACCCGCGTCTGTCAAACTGGTGCCGTATGTTCAACCGCTTGAAAAAGACAGTTCCTACTTCACCCGTGGATTCCTCACCGTTACGGGTACGATGGGTGGCGACCGTGTGGCAGCCATCGTGTGCCACTGGCCCAGTCGTTACAGTGGGTCGTTCTACCGGGAGGTGGCCGCCGCGCAGGTGAAAGCCATCAAGGATTCGCTTTTGCAGCTTGACCCAGCCACCAAAGTCATGGTCATGGGCGACATGAACGATGACCCCGTGAACAAGAGCATGGCCGAGGTGCTTTCCGCCAAGGCCGAGATTGACGACGTGGAGGATGGCGACATGTACAATCCTTGGTACAACGTACTGGCCAAGCAGGGTAAGGGAACGTTGATGTATAACGGCTCATGGAATCTTTTCGACCAGATTGTACTGTCGCCGAACATGCTAAATAAGAAAGGTGTAAAGGACTTCTCATCCCTCAAATATTGGAAGCACCAGATTCAACACCGCGACTATCTCATCCAAACCACCGGCAAATACAAGGGCGCACCCAAGCGTACGACGGCCGGAGGCGTATGGCTCAATGGCTACAGCGACCACCTGCCGGTAGTGGTGTACTTGGTGAAACAACAGACGCGGAACGTACTTTGAACTTTGAGGTTTGAACATTGAACTTTGAGGTTTGAACTTTGAACATTGAACTTTGAGGTTTGAACTTTGAACTTTTTGATTGGCTGAGGTATCAACTTGTGAACTTGTAAACTCGTGAACTCGTCAACTTATACAAGTACAACTATCTACTCCCCTCCCTTTTGGGGAGGGGTTGGGGGAGAGGCTTTTCGTCTTTTTTTGGGGAGGGGTCGGGGGAGAGGCTTTAATCTCAATGACTTTCCCCTCCAATCTCATTGAGTTTGCCCTCCAATCTCAATGAGTTTGCACCCCAAAGTCAATGAGTTTAGAATGATGGATGATTTTGTGAGCTTCCACATGGGAAATCTAATAGGAATTATCCGCTGGCGAGGGAAGATAAGAGCAATTAACTCGTAAACATGTAAATTTCAAACTCGTAAACATATAAACTTGTGAACTTGTCAACTTGTGAACTCGTCAACTTTTGAACTTTTAAACCTGTCAACTCATACATGCACAACCATCTACTCCTCTCTCCCTTCTTGTTTCTCCCCTCCTTTGGAGGGGTTGGGGGAGGCTTTCAGGGGAGATAGGCTGCACTACCCACAATGATAGAAACTCATCCCTTTGAACCATTCTTGCCCAAGAATGCCACTTTGCTGATGTTGGGCACGTTTCCGCCGGCCCCCAAGCGGTGGTGCATGCCGTTCTATTACCCCAACTTCCAGAATGACATGTGGCGCATCTTCGGCTATTTGTTTTTCGGTGATAAACAACATTTCGTGAATCAGCAGGAAAAAACGTTCCATTTGGAAGCGCTGAAAGCCTTTCTCGAAGAAAAAGGCGTGGCTCTCTTCGATACTGCCCTGCGTGTACACCGAACCAAAAACACCGCATCTGACAAGGATTTGGAAATCATCGAGCCGGCCGATCTCGATGGGTTGCTGCGGGCTTTGCCACATTGTACAGCCGTACTCACGGCCGGTCAGAAGGCTACGGCCATCTTCACCAGCCATTTTGGCGTTACTGCGCCTGCGATGGGGCAGTACGTCACGTTCAGCTTCGACGGTCGACCGATGCGGTTATATCGCATGCCCAGCTCTTCGAGAGCCTATCCCATGAAGCTGGAGAGGAAGGCAGAAAGCTATCGGGTGATGTTCGAAGACGTGCTGGGACTGCCCCCTAAAAAGACTGAATAAAACAAACAAATATGATGACAGATAAAGAACGAAATCATGAAGTGACCGTCATTGGCATTGCAGGCGGCACTGGATCAGGAAAGACCACGGTGGTTAGAAAGATTGTTGAGGCCCTGCCACCTAATCATGTGGCCGTGGTGCCGCTCGACTCGTATTACAACGACACCTCAGAAATGACCGAGGAGGAGCGCCACGCCATCAACTTTGACCATCCCGATGCCTTTGATTGGAAACTGCTCATCAAGCAAGTGAACGAATTGCGCGAGGGTGAAGCCATCGAGCAGCCCACCTATTCTTATTTAAAGTGCAACCGCCTGCCCGAAACCATCCATGTGGAACCCCGGCCGGTGATTATCATCGAGGGCATCATGACGCTGCTCAACAAGCGGCTGCGCGAGATGATGGATCTGAAGGTGTTCGTTGATTGCGATCCAGACGAGCGGCTCATCCGCAACATTCAGCGCGATACCATCGAACGGGGGCGGGATGTCAACATGGTGGTTCAGCGATACTTGGACGTGCTGAAGCCCATGCACGAGCAGTTCATCGAGCCCACCAAGCGTTTTGCTGACGTGATTATCCCGCAAGGAGGGGAGAATCTCAAGGGCATTGATATCCTATGTAAGTATGTCGAGCGCCTGGTGCTGATGAATTTAAGTTGACCCATGAACAGTGCGGATGCGTGAGTCGAAATGGTTTCATGATGCACCTCTTGCCGTTTCCGATTAGACGTTTTCCTTCTTTTGGGTTATAAATTAATATTTATTCGCATTCCGTACCGTCGGAATGTCGATTTTATTCGCTATCTTTGCGAGAGCAAGATGGTTGAGATGTCAATGGAGATAGAGTCGTTCTCGCCATCAATACAACTACGACATTGTAACATATTCATTTATAATAAACAGAAGAAAATGAAAACAATTTATGATTTTTCAGTAAAAGACAGAAAAGGTAACGATGTATCTCTCAAGGAGTATGCCAACGAAGTACTGTTGATTGTCAACACAGCGACAAAATGTGGTTTCACTCCTCAATACGAAGAGCTGGAGAAGCTCTACGAGAAATACCATGCAAAAGGTTTCGAGATTCTTGATTTCCCTTGCAACCAATTTGGACAGCAGGCACCAGGAACGGACGAGAGCATCCACGAGTTCTGCAAACTGACATACGGTACCGAATTCCCACGCTTCAAGAAAATTAAAGTAAACGGTGACGATGCCGACCCACTTTACAAGTTCCTCAAAGAACAGAAAGGCTTTGCAGGCTGGGATATGAGTCACCCCATCGCTCCGATCCTCGTTGACATCCTGTCAAAAGAAGATCCCGATTACGAGCAGAAGCCCGACATTAAATGGAATTTCACCAAGTTCCTTATCAACAAACAGGGACAGGTTGTCGCACGCTTCGAACCCACAGAGAAGTTAGAGCATGTCGCTCAGCAAATCGAGGAACTGTTATAATGAAAGATGAAAAAGGTGAAATCCACATGCATCCGTATGTGTGTTTCACCTTTTTCGTTTCATCTTTCCCAATTTTCGTTACAGCGTTCACGACGCTTATTTCATATCTTACATGATGGAACAACAAAAACAATATACCCGTTGCCTCATTGTTGGTAGCGGACCGGCAGGCTATACGGCTGCCATCTATGCGGCTCGCGCCAATCTCAACCCCGTTCTTTATTGCGGATTGCAGACAGGCGGCCAGCTCACTCAAACCACTGAGGTGGAGAATTTTCCCGGATATCCCGAGGGTGTCGACGGCAATCAATTGATGATGGATTTGCGTCAGCAGGCCGAACGCTACGGAACCGACATCCGAGACGGTGAGATTGTCAAGGCTGACTTGACTAAAGCGCCTTACAAGCTGGTCACCGACAGTGGCGATGAGCTTCAGGCAGAGACTGTGATTGTTGCCACAGGAGCATCTGCCAAGTATCTTGGCTTGGACGATGAGGAGAAATATAAGGGGCAAGGTGTGAGTGCCTGTGCCACTTGTGACGGATTTTTCTATCGCGGCAAGGTGGTGGCTGTCGTGGGTGGCGGTGACACTGCTTGCGAAGAAGCTACCTATTTGGCTGGCCTTTGCAGTAAGGTGTACATGATTGTGCGCAAAGATTATCTGCGTGCCTCTGATGTGATGCAACAACGTGTGGAAGAGAACGCGAAGATAGAGATACTCTATAAGCACAACGCCACAGGGCTCTATGGCGAGAATGGCGTTGAGGGCGTACACCTGGTTAAGCATCTGGGCGAGGAAAACGAGGAGCATTACGACCTGCCCATCGACGGTTTCTTCTTAGCTATTGGGCACACTCCCAACTCGTCTGTGTTCAAAGACTTCCTTGAAACCAATCAAGCAGGTTACATCAAGACCATCCCTGGCACGCCCAAGACCAAGATTCCCGGTGTGTATGCGGCTGGTGATGTGGCTGATCCCGTGTATCGTCAGGCTGTCGTAGCTGCGGGAACAGGCTGTCAGGCTGCCCTTGAGGCAGAGCGATACCTTACTGAAATCAACAAATAATCTTAGACTTGCGCTGGATTTAAGAGTATAAAACCTTACTTTCAGTATGCCGCAGAAACGTAATTTTGTACGTTCAAACATGACGGCAGCATTGACAAAATGGAAAAATAAAAGCGGTCTATAGCACACGATAGGTGTTATAGACCGCTTTTTGTCACATTGTTTTTATCTTTCTTTCAATAGAATCGTTTTATATATCAAGCTGGATTGCAGCCAAAACGAAATGCGTTAGTCGTTGTATTGGGCCGTAATTTCGCAAATCTTCACAATAACTTCGACCGCCTTTTTCATGACCTGAATAGAAACAAACTCATAAGGACCGTGGAAGTTGACACCACCTGCGAAGATGTTTGGGCAGGGTAAGCCCTTGAAACTGAGCTGTGCGCCATCGGTTCCGCCACGGATAGGCTCCACTTTCGGGGCCACACCGGTTTCTTGCATGGCTTGCAAAACGATGTCGATGACGTGCATGTTCGGTTCAATTTTCTCCTTCATGTTGTAGTACTGATCCTTAATGACGATCTCAACCGTACCCTCACCATACTTTTCGTTCATCTTTCGTGCGCAGTCTTCCATAAAGTCCTTGCGGTCTTCAAACTTCTCACGGTCGTGATCTCGGATGAGATAACTCATCTTAGCCTCTTCCGTTCGGGTCTCCATGCCCAGCAGATGATAGAATCCTTGATAGCCCTCGGTGTTCTCTGGGATGTCCGTGTCGGGAATCATGGCGTTGAATTCGCATGCCAACCGATTGGCATTGATCATCTTGTCCTTTGCATATCCTGTATGAACGCTCACCCCTTTGATGGTGATTTTGGCACTGGCAGCGTTGAAGTTCTCGTACTCCAGGTCGCCAATGTCACCTCCATCCATGGTGTAAGCCCAGCTGCATCCGAACTTTTCCACGTCAAAATGGTGCGCGCCAAGTCCTATTTCCTCATCAGGATTGAACCCCATACGAATGTCACCATGCTCAATTTTATCGTGATCGCGCAGGTAGCACATGGCATCTACAATCTCTGCGATGCCTGCTTTGTCGTCAGCACCCAGCAAGGTGTGCCCATCTGTCACGATAAGATCCTCGCCGACATGCGCCTTTAGTTCAGGAAATTTCTCTGGAGAAGACACGATTCCTTCTGACAGGACGATGTCGCCGCCGTCATAATTGTTCACAATGCGTGCCTTGATGTCAGCTCCGCTGGCATCGGGACTGGTGTCATAATGTGAGATGAAGCCGATGGTGGGTATGTCTTTTTTGGTGTTTGCCTTCAGCGTGGCATAGATGTAGCCTTTTTCATCCATCTCTACATCCGAAAATCCTTCACGTTCCAACTCCTCTTTTAGGTACTTAGCGAAAACGAGTTGTTTTGATGTACTGGGGACTGTCTGTGAGTCTTCGGACGACTGGGTATCAAACTTGGTATAGTTGATAAATCTCTCTGTAATGTCCATGTGTTTTTAGAATTAAGTGTGATTTCACTAGTAAGGGTGACTCCGGCGGGATTCAAACCCGCGATCTCAGGAACCGGAATCCTGCATTCTATTCAGCTGAACTACGGAGCCATAATGTGTGTGCAAATATAAATAAAAAAGTTGATACCGACAAAACATGCTTTCTTATTTTTCTTTTTTCCGTTTTGTTGTTAATGTGGCACGAGAAATCTTTCTGTCATATTTTACAATCGTTTTATCGTACAACGATGTATTACACTTACAGGCAGGGATACTTGTGTTCTGAAGCTCACTGTGAGGCTATCTAAAAGATTGGTGAAGAGGGTTTCGTGCTGTAGGAATGCTAAGGAAACGTGCTGCCTTTCAATCTTCATCAAGCTACATGGGGCTTGTGGTGGGCAAGAACGCCATCATTTTTTGTGTTGGCACGGCACTCCTGTACCCTGAATATTAGCAGTTGGCGGAACGGAATCAAATAGATATCAATAAGAGGGAGGTACCACAAAATGTTGACTTTTTTTACCAAAAATCGCCTTAAAAACGGCACTTGTAAATGTTCAATCTAGAAAAAATCAATAGGCAAGCAGACAGCAAATAAGTGAAAATAGGGTAAGAGAAAATCAAATTTAACCCCTGAAAGCAGCACTTTTCGTGCTTAAAAGCATCATTTTGGTGGACTATTTGCATGCTTTAGATGGTTAAAAGCATGCATATTTCATCCTTAAAGCAATGCTTTTGACTAAAAAACACTTGAAAAATACGCAGGTTGTGCTGTAATGTAACTGTAAATTATTGATTGTTAGTGAGATGTGTTGTTTGCTCATTTTGGGCGAATTTGCGACCGTGTGACTGGTTCGTTGAAAATAAACGAAATATAGAGAGGTTGGATGTCAAGAAAATTCATTAGCGACAACCATCGTGACCATCATCCGCTTGATTCGTGCAAATGGTCATTAAAAATGCGTAAATAGTATCTTTTTGTGTTATTGTTGTCCTGAATACTTGCGTATGATTGATATAACGTCTATCTTTGCAGACACGTCAGCAACCAAAAGGTGGCGTGTCAAACCAAACATGATGTTTTAGAAAATACAACGATGAGCAAATTGATAAAACCGGCCCACTATCATGCTTTATTGGACATGAAGCAGACAGAGCGGGGCATTAAACAGATAAAAGATTTTTTTCAACAGAACCTTTCCACCGAATTGCGCTTGCGGCGCGTCACTGCCCCTTTGTTCGTCCTCAAGGGACTGGGCATCAACGACGACCTCAATGGGGTGGAGCGGCCGGTAAGTTTTCCCATCAAGGATCTCGGAGACGCCGAGGCAGAGGTGGTTCACTCGTTGGCCAAGTGGAAAAGACTGACGCTGGCAGAGTATGATATTCAGCCTGGCCATGGCATCTACACCGACATGAACGCCATCAGGGCCGACGAGGAACTGGACAACCTACATTCGTTGTACGTCGATCAGTGGGACTGGGAGGCGGTTATTACCCCCGAACAGCGCACGCTCTCGTTCCTCAAGAATGTGGTGGAGCGCATTTATGCTGCGCTGCTTCGCACCGAATACCTCACTTGCGAGACCTACCCGCAGCTCAAACCCTTCCTCCCCGAGCAAATTCACTTTATCCATAGCGAGGAACTGTTGCGGCAATATCCCAACCTTTCCCCCAAAGAGCGCGAGGATGCCATCTGTGAAAAGTATGGCGCGGTGTTCATCATCGGCATCGGAAGTACGCTCAGCAACGGCGAGAAGCACGACGGGCGCGCTCCTGACTACGACGATTGGTCTACCGTGACCGATGGCGGACAGGCGGGACTTAATGGCGACATCCTCATCTGGTACCCCGTGTTGGAGCGTTCCATCGAACTCTCTTCCATGGGAATTCGCGTGGACAAGGAAAGTCTGCTGCGGCAGCTGAGGCTTTCGGGACAGGAAGAGCGGCAGAAACTTTACTTCCACCAGCAGTTGCTCAACGACAAGTTGCCATTGAGTATTGGCGGCGGTATTGGGCAAAGTAGGTTGTGCATGGTGCTTTTACAGAAAGCCCATATCGGTGAAATTCAGGCCAGCATTTGGCCCGAAGACATGCGCGAGGCGTGTAACAAGCTGGACATGAGGCTCATTTAGCAGTCTGGTAATCTGAGTGCCCAAGGCTTCTTGCTCGTGTCAGATGTTTTTATACCTTTACATTGTATTAAAGGCTGATAATGTGATGGATACATCTTGTGTGGCAATGACATCTGACTACCTCTAACTCGGGAAGCCGTTATTGAATTTCGTGAGCATAGGGATGCTTACATTAGAAATCAGATTAAAAATAAATTGTACAAAAAAAACGACCTCAGATAGCTTTGAGGTCGATGAATAATTAGGTATATTATCCTTTAATTGAATATGATTTACCGTTATATGTAAATATTAATGTTTGTTGATAGTTCTGAAGTGCGGCTGTTGAACTTTGCAATGTTATTGAGTACGATTTTCCACCTTCAAGGTTTGTATTAATATCTATGCCACCCAACGAACTTAAGTGAATCGTTTCAGTGCTATTGTTTTTAATTTCAAACGTAACCTTGTAAACAGTTCCATTTGATTGTACTGATGTTGATATGCCTGTTCGTGCAATAGATATGTATTCTGTAATATTTGATATACCATCACTTGAGGATGAGGAGTAAACAGGACGGATAGCTAAACCATGATATTTACGATCATAATTACAACTCCAACCCTGAAGCGTTCCTTGATATCCTATTTCATCTTTAGAAAAAAGTAGAGCATAAGATAGGTCACGATCTGAAGTGCTATTTGATGTCCAATATTCTCCACGACCACGTGATTTAACAGGGAAAAACACAGTATTGCCATTTGGACCTTTTACAGTATATCCATAAACACCGTCTAAAGAACTCCATTCCCATTTGCAATTATAATATAATTCTCGATACTCTTCCTTAGACGGAATTCTCCAATTTTTGCCCAATTGAACCGTTGCTGCGTCATACTGAGAACCAGATATGTCATGTCCTATGTCTGTATAAGTGCTTGTTGACGAGTCGTAGTAAGCATAATTATCTTCAGCATATTCATTTTTCGTGGAAGTCTCGCCCCAAGCATAAAGCCCACCTGTTTCAGAAGGTTTTGTAGCACCAAGATTACAAGATGCCCACTTAACAGATAACCCTAAGTCAACATATTCTCCAGCAGTAGGTTTTGGAGCAGTTGGCTTTTCAGTGAAATCCACATAATCAACAATTTCTGAAGTAAATTGTACTTTTGTTCCATTCTTAAAATGGACATTCATAGTTTGTGCCGAACAAGCAATGACAAAAACAGATGATAGCAGGGAAGTAAAATATCTTTTCATTTTTTGATAAATTTATAAGTAATATTGTTAGCTTTAATAATATAAATGCCTGAAGGTATTTCTATAGTAGGTATGATCAAATCTCCTGATGGTTTTACTCGATATGACTTGACTTGTCTTCCAGACATATCATAAATAACAATTTTGCATCCTTTCTTAAACCCTTCAAATATGAAAGTACCATTTGAATAATGCATATTGCCAGTTACTTTACCCATGCCATCTGTTTTAATTCCTGTTGATGACTGATCTCCTAAAGTGATGCGCTTGATTTCTGACATTTTGTATTCCATATTTCCAGCAGAATAAATCACAGTAACATCTATTGTAGAGTACTTAATAACAGGATTTTGATCGAGCGTGAAATGAATGATACTACCATTCGTTAGTTCTATGTTGACTAACTTTTCTTGTGCACCAGCATTGGTAATTCCCAATGTAAACAACAAATAGAAGGTGAAACGTAATACTTTTTTCATCATATAGATTTTTTTTGCTAATTATTTCCCTTAAGTAAGCAGTTGACAAATTGAGAATGGAAGAAACGTGGAAACTATTGTCATTATTCATACGATATTAAACTTTCTCATTTTATCGAATGATAATGTCAAACGTTCTTCATATGTTTGTGAGTTTTTTTAGTTTCATTTATTTTGGCTTCACTCTAACGCGTATTGCAAAGATAAGCATTTTAGTTAAAAGTGTATTTTATTTACTAACAATTTTGTAATTATTTTCTGTTTTCTTCCATAACTAATTTCTGAACACATTTACTTCGGAAAGTGAGATATAATTGAAATCTTCAATATAAAAAAGTATCCAATATTAGCCGCCTTTCTATGTATAGCCTTTTATTACCTTTGCCCGAAAAACTATATATTTTGTGCTCAACGAAATAAATGATTATCAGGCTTGTTATCCACAGTGGATACGCGTCAGGGTACTGTTCGCCTGTTCCAATTGGTACACAGCAATAATATAGATCATGTTGTCTACCTTATCTACAATTGCCCCTCATAATCGATTCAAGTTGCGGCATGGGAACGCAGTGGATTATTGTCTATCATAAGCAGATGGGCAGGGTTGCAAGGGTTCTAAAGGCATACGGACGAGTGCAGTTTTTTATGAACTTTTGTAGGACGAATTGGAAGTTTCTATATCTTAATGGCATGTTAGAGGGAGGCGGATCTATAGCCATGCAAATGTTGAGGGATGACCTCTTAAAACAGTTGCCAGACATGGCGGAGTGAGAATTCGTCAACCTTCTTCCTATAAACTTCAAGTAACGGACAGCCCTTATATGCTGCCAGGTATATAAGGGTTATTATATAAGGTCGAAAGGTGGCTAATATTGGATGGCTGGCTTTTTAAATCGTGCCTCACTTAGAAAACAAATCCAAGATTGATGTAGTAATTGGGTGTCTTGGTCTTGCTCGACCATCCTATCGAGCCTCCAATCGGCCCCAACACACTGTTATAGTAGTAAGCTGCCTGACAACCAATCTTTGGACCATGGTCAAACAGGTTATCGAACTTGTCGTCTGACAGATAACCCGATACCTTTGCGATGACATAGTTGTTGTCTAAGATGCGCTGCTGAAGCCTAAGTTGTGCCGCTACAAACTTATCTTTCACCTGTTCCACGTAGGCTACGCCGGCAAAAGGCATGTGCTGACTGTCAGAAAAGTAGTGAAACTGGTCGCCCCCGATGATGTTTTGCAAGGCGTATGGTGCATTGGTGCCCTCAATTAATCGGCCATAGAGCATCGGCTGCAGTGTGAGCCTATTGTTCAGTGGGAACGAGATGCGCCACATGGCGTTCACGATACTGAATCCAGAATGGTCGTCATAGCCAACGAAATTGTCGGTGTAATACCCGTAACCCGCCTCAAAATTGGCTCCCTTGGATGGAAAATTCCAATGGTTTTCCGAGTTGAAGGTTATCTCGCCCTGGTAACTAATGAGGTGCAGGTTCTTCAAATCGGTATTCCACCGCTCGCGTTTTACATCCTGCAGTACGGCGTCGTGGTGATAAAAGTCATAGCACCCGCCCAGGCGACAGTTGAAGTTGCGGATGTTGAAGTCGAACGGAACCACCCTCACGGTGTGCTGGTTGTAAATCAGGTTGACGTCTCTTGTTCCTTCGCTATAGATGTTGATGTCCTGATGACGGAACTGATAGGATACGTTAACTTTTCCCCAGGAGCTGGGATACAGTGCAAAGTCGGCTTTGGCCATGGTGCGTTTGCCCAATCGCAGGGTAAAGTTGGCTGCCATGGGGATGGCCTTGCTCCGCACAAACAGTCCCAGGTTGGCCTGTAAGGCCACCAGCTCTTCCGTGTCAAACCGCAGTCCCAGACTTGCTTTGGCGTCTTTCTGTCCCTTGGAGGCGATGTGCAGACGCTCGCCATTTTCCGTTGGCGTGATGTAGCAGTCGGCATCGTTGTAGTACAGGTCGGCACGCATCGTGTTGGATATCTGGTCCAATAGCTTTACCTGAATACTATCGCACTTGTTCAATTTGAACTTGTGCGTGATGTATCTTTGATCAGCCTCGTCGACATCCTCGTACACTATGTCGGCTATTTTCACCTTGTCGGGCAGGCTATCTACCTTGTTCTTGACCAGGTGCTCAGGTTTCTGTCCGGGTGCGATGCCCAACTCTTTTCTCAATTTCTCAAGTTTTGGCCATTGCTTCATGGCCGCCTCTTCGCCTCGCCTGATTAGGGTGTCGATGGCGGCGGTTGAGAATGAGGCCGCACCATAGCCTTTCGTATCGGTGCTGATGAGGATGTCCGTCTTGGCAATGTTTTCATCATACTTATTCTTACAGTTGATGTCAACAATCTGTCCAATCACGCTGGCACCTTTGTCGAAGTCGCTTGCCGTCTTTGGAGGCTCCTGGACGGTGACGCCAATCACGATGTCGGCTCCCATCTTGCGGGCGATGTCTGCCGGGTAGTTGTTGCGCAGTCCACCGTCAACCAGCACCATGTCGCCCTTCCTGATGGGCGTGAATGCCCCTGGGATGGACATGCTGGCGCGCATGGCCTCAGTGAGTGAACCTCGGTGGAAAACGTATTCGGTGTTGTCTATGATGTTCGTGGCAACGCAGGCAAAGGGGATGGGCAGGTCGTTGAAATCAATGGAGTCGCGGTAGTTGAAGGCCAGCCGAGCAAACAGCTTCGAAAGATTCTTCCCTTGTATCAGACCTCCCTGACGTGTGCGCCTGTTTTTGCCAAGCCGGATGTCACGGCTCAGCATATAAGTATTTTCTTTTTTCCTTTTGTTCAGGTTGAGGTTTCTCACGTCAACCTTGTCCGACAGCACGAGCGACCAGTCCTGCAGCCTGACGATAGAGTCCATGCAATGTGCATCGTAGCCTATGCAGTACAGTCCACCGATGATGCTTCCCATGGATGTTCCCGTGACAATGTCCACTGGGATGCCTGCTTCTTCTATCACTTTCAGCGCTCCGATGTGCGCCATGCCTTTGGCTCCGCCGCCACTCAGCACCACAGCCACCTTCTTGCGGGCATGGTGTGTCTGAGCCTGTGCTACCAGACCGAAGAAGAGCAGCATACAGAGAATTAGTGTTTTCCTCATAGCTGTATGTTTTTGGTGTTGTTTAATGGTTCGCAAACCGTTGCTCGGCCAGGGCTTCGTACTTGGTTCCTGGTTGGCCATAGTTGGCGTAGGGGTAGATGCTGATGCCGCCACGAGGCGTGAAGAGGCCGGTTACCTCAATGTATTTGGGTTGCATCAGCTTGATGAGATCCTTCATGATGATGTTCACGCAGTCTTCATGAAAGTCGCCATGATTGCGAAAAGAGAATAGATACAATTTCAAACTCTTGCTCTCCACCATGCGCTCGTTGGGAATGTAGGCGATGCGTATCTCGGCAAAGTCGGGCTGTCCGGTGATGGGACACAGCGATGTGAACTCGGGACAGTTGAACTGTACCCAATAATCGTTCATGGGATGCTTGTTCTGAAAGGTTTCCAACACCTCGGGTGCGTAGTCCATTTGATACTTGGTTTTCGCTCCCAAGGCCTTCAAGCCATCCTCTGTTCTTGTACTTTCCATGAGCCTATACCTTATTTATATTATATGTTGAAGATGCGCAGCACATTGTAGTCAATCCCTTCATCGTACACGTCTTCACCCTCGTGTGCCTTCAATGTGTGGACAACGCGGATGGTGACGGGCAACACCAGAATCTCGTAAGCAGTCTTGAACAAAACCTGCCAGAACATCAAGGGTAAGATTGCCGCAGTAGGTATCACCCCGAAAAAGGCCAAGGGGAAAAAGATAAGCGAGTCGACACTCTCACCAAAGATGGTACTCAGGATAGCGCGGGCAGAGAAATTCTTCCCTTGTGACGAGATTTTCATCTTGCTCATGACGTAAGCATTGACGAACGAACCGCATAAGAAGGCTATGAATGAGGCAAATGCAATGCGCGGAGCCAGTCCGAAGATGTCGTGGAAGCTCTGTCCAAGCGTCCAATAGCTGGCTCCGGGAATCAAGTCGCACAATGCTGCCATCATCACAAAGAAGAAGTTCATGGCAAACCCTGTCCAGATGAGTAAGCGAGCTTTGCGATAACCCCATACCTCACATACGCAATCGTTGATGATGTACGAGATGGGAAAAACGATGAGGCCGCCGGTCAACGAGATGGGACCCACGGCGATTTGCTTGGTTTCTAACACGTTTGCCGTAATCAGGCAAACACAAAAAAGGATGCTGAAAAGCATGAACAGCACACTAACGTGCTGAGTTTTTTGTTCCATTGTTCTTGTTTTTTAAGAGGTTTATCAAGCACTCTGTGATGAATAAAAATGTAATGTCCAAATGTCTTGATCGCCCAAATCGTCCTTTATCAGACCATCATCTGGTTCATTTGGAAACATTGAATTGTTGTTGAATTTTTGCAAAGTTACATAATTTTACCGATATCAAGCCGTTTTTCAAGAAAAAACGATTATTTTTGCTTCATATAAACAATTAAAATTGAACAAAATGAAAAAGTATTTATTCACAGCAGCAGTTGCTCTGTTGGCCACTGCCATGCAAGCCCAAAATGCGGAATATGTCATTACCGGTACTGCTCCGGCAAACGCAAAGATGGTTTATTATTATGACAATGGACAGTTCAGGAAAACTGACAGCGCAACAGTCAACAACGGTAAATTTCAACTCAATGGAACAAAACCGCTGAACACCTTCATCACTGTGGCAACCGATGCAAGCCATGGCATCACCGTCATCAATGACCGTACGCCCATCACGGTAAACTTGAACAACCAGAGCGTCACTGGATCGGCACAGAATGTGCAGTTTGTTGCCTTGCAAAAGCAACAGAGCAAACAGGATGAGAAAATGATGGACATCTACAAGAAATATCAAGAGATAGCCGCAGACATGACCATTGAGGGGCAAACCAAGAAGGCTACGCTCGAGAAACAGATGGAACAACTGCAGGAACAACAGGTGCAAGACATCTTGAAGTTCACCAATACGCACAAAACCAGTGTGGCTCCGGCATACTTCTTGGGACAGATGTTTTATTCGCTGCTATACGACGATCTGGTATCTGTACTCGACAATACCTGCGCTTATTACAACCATCCCATGATGGAAGGGGCTAAACGACAGCTCGTTTCGCTGGGTAAGCGTCGGCCGGGCTTGCAATTTACCGACTTGGCTATGCACGATACACAGGGAAAACCTGCCAAACTGAGCCAATGGGTGGGCAAGGGCAACTATGTGTTGGTTGACTTTTGGGCAAGCTGGTGTGGCCCATGCCGACAAGAGATGCCCAACGTGGTGGATGCTTACAAGCGCTATCATGAGGCAAAGGGATTCGACGTGGTGGGCGTGTCGTTCGACTCAAAGGCTGATGCTTGGAAGAAAGGCATCGCTGACTTGCAACTACCTTGGCACAACATCTCCGACTTAAAGGGCTGGAAGTGTGCTGCCGCCGAGATTTATGGCGTCAATTCCATTCCGTCGAACATCCTGGTTGATCCATCTGGACAAATTATTGCGCACGACTTGCGTGGTACCAAGCTGGCCGACAAGCTGAAGGAAATCTTCGGATACTAAAGTATCAATCTTTCAAGTATAGGGCATGATTCGTCGTGCCCTTCGCTTGTTAGAGGAAAAAGTGAAATGGGAAAGATGAAAGGAGAAAGACGCATAGCCTTCTCCTTTCATCTTTCCCATTTTATCTTTCACCTTTATTAAATGATGCTGGTGCGTTTAGTAAACTCGATGATTTCAGGGATATAGCCAAAAGCCAGGCCGGTGACGGTGTCGGCACAACCATAGTAAACGGCTACGCGACCTGTGGCGGGGTCGTGTACCTCTGCACAGGGGAAGCAAACGTTAGGCACGTCGCCAGTCAGTTCATACTGCATTTGTGGCGAGATGAGATAAGGACCTGAACGATAGATGGGCTTCCATGGCTGCTCCAAGTCGAGTAAGGCAGAACCAAAGCTGTACACATAGCCATTGCACGAGCGCAACACCCCATGATAGAACATCAGCCAACCTTCGGATGTCTCAATGGGGATGGGGCCGGCGCCTATCTTCATGCACTGCCATGCACTTATCTCAAAGGCGGCAGGCGACATGACGTGGCGGTGCTTGCCCCAGTATACCAAGTCGGGAGATTCGCTGTAAAAGATGTCTCCGAAGGGGGTATGTCCCGTGTCGCTCGGGCGACTGAGCATGGCGAAGTTGCCATTAATCTTCTTAGGGAACATCACACCGTTGCGGTTGTAGGGCAGAAAGGCATTCTCCAATTGGTGGAAGGTCTTGAAATCAAACGTGTAGGCCACGCCAATGGTAGGTCCATGATAGCCGTTGCACCAGGTAACGTAGTAGCGGTCGTCGATAAAGCACACGCGAGGGTCGTAACCATACACCCATTCACCAATCTCCTCGTTGTCACATTCAAAACGAAGAGGTTCTTCGTTGATGTTCCATTTCACGCCGTCAACACTAAAACCAACGTGTAATACCATTCTACGGTTGGTGTCATCACAGCGGAACACGCCAGCGTAGCCGTCCTTGAAAGGTACTACAGCACTGTTGAAAATACTGTTGGAGGTGGGTAGCAAATTCCTTGGAATAATGGGATTCGCCGAACAACGCCACATGACTTCTTT
>CAKOVA010000027.1 GCA_934120735.1 uncultured Prevotella sp. | reverse complement strand
AGAAAGGTCTGCACCATGACGTGTGTCCATGATGCAGACCTTTCCTAATTGTGAGTTTCTTTGCTACTCTTTTTTAAACGTAGGTTTCGAGGAACTTCACGGTTCCTTCCACCTTTAACTCCCGGGTTGTGGCGGGAATCAAGATGGTTTCGCCGGCACGGAGCGAGGTTTCGTTGCCCTCGTTGTCCGTGATTTTTCCTTCACCTTTTACGCCAATGAGGATGACAAAGCTGTCTAATTCGCTGTAATCGAGCGTCATCGGCTCGTCAAGGTCGTACACGGCCGTGTTGAAGTAGGGACAGTGAACGAGACTCACACCTTGGTTTTTGGTCGACGTATAATCGGTGCGATAATCTTTTTCCACGTTGTAGTTGATGCATTCGGCGGCCTGTACGGTGTGCAGTTCGCGATAGTTGCCATTTTTGTCCTTACGCTTGAAGTCGTAAATGCGGTAGGTCACGTCGGATGTTTGCTGAATCTCGGCCAGGAAACACCCTGTGCCGATGCTGTGAATGCGGCCGGCTGGCAGGAAGAAGCAGTCGCCTTCTTTCACCGAGTAGTCGGCAATGGCGTCGAGAATGGTATCGTTCTCCACCATCTGTTTGTACTCCTCGGGCGTGATTTCTTTCTTCAATCCGCTCCGCAGGTGTGCGTCTTTGTCGCTGTCCATGATGTACCACATCTCTGTTTTGCCGCGGCTCTTCCCTTGTTTCTTGGCAATCTCGTCTGTGGGATGTACCTGAATGGAAAGATCTTGGCGGGCATCGATGAACTTGATGAGCAGGGGAAACTCGTCACCAAAGCGCTCATAGTTGGCTTCTCCAATGAGTTTGCCTTTCAATTCGCGCACAATGTCGTTCAAGGCGCGGCCTTCATACTCGCCATCACTGACGATAGTCTCGTTGTCTTTCACGCCTGATATTTCCCAACTCTCGCCAACGTTTTCCAGTTGTTCGTCGAGTTTTTTGAATGGAATAATCTTGTTGCCCCCCCAAATGGTTTGTTTGAGCAGGGGTTTAAACTTGAGTGGTTTCATATTTTTTTATTTTATGTTGACTGTTTTGTTGTCCTTTTGTTTAATTATCTTTCCAGAACGCTGGTGACAGAATGACCAACACGCTGAATATTTCCAAACGCCCGATGAGCATCAGCAGTGCACATACCCATTTTACAAAGCCGGGTAGCATGCTCCAACTCATCGTCGGTCCAATCTCAAGTCCCAGCGTTGGCCCCACATTGCCGATGCAGCTGAGGATGATGGTGATGGAGTTGGTGCTGTCGATGTTGGCCATCATCAGTACGAACGAGGCCAGCAGGCACAAAACGAGGTACATGGTAAGGAAGGCCAGTAAGGTTCCTCGTTTCTGATAAGGTATGTTGGTGTCGTTGACTTTCAAGGGCAGTACGGCGTTGGGGTGCAGTATTTGTTTGAATTCATTGCGGATAGTTTTGAGCAACATCACCACTCGGATGCACTTGAAGCCACCACTCGTTGAGCCCGAACAGGCTCCGATGAACATGCAGGTGGCCAGAATGACCCAGGTGACGTGTGGCCATTGACCGGCGTCATCGTTGAACAGACCGGTGGTGGTGATGAACGAAACAACTTGGAAGATGCCTGAACGGAATGCTGGTTCTAAGTCGTAGCCCCGATTAATCATCAGTTCGAGCATGATGAACAAGCTGAAGAGGATGACAACACTTAGGTAGAACTTGAACTCAGAGCTTTTGAATAATGCTTTGAAGCGCCGCTTCACCACCGCTGTATATAACAAGGTGAAGTTCACACCCGAGAGAAAACAAAAAATGGTGCAGATGTATTCCAGCGCCGGAGAGTGGAAATATTCGGTGCTGTTGTTGTGTGTGGAGAAGCCTCCCGTGGCTGTAGAGGTCATTGAATAGTTCACAGCGTCGAACCAGTTCATGCCATAAAGGATGAAACAGCCTATGCAAGCGATGGTCAGCACAAGGTAGATGGTGAGAATCCACTTGGCACTGGTGGAGAGCCTTGGGTGTAATTTCGACTTAATGGGGCCGGTTGCTTCGGCTGCAAACACCTGAACAGAGCCTCCTACCATGGAGGGAAGCAGGGCAACGGTGAAGAACACGATGCCCAAACCGCCAATCCATTGGGTCAGTGAGCGCCAAAAGAGTAGGGCGTGGGGTAACACTTCTACGTTATCTATGATGGTGGCGCCGGTGGTGGTGAATCCCGACATCGTTTCAAAGTAGGCATCCGTGAAGCCGTGAATGTAGCCACTGAGGGTGAACGGGAATGTACCAAAGAAGCTGAATACTATCCATGAGAGCGTTACCACCAAGTAAGCGTCGCGTCTGGACAAGGTGTTATTGGAGTTACGGCCCAAGTATCTCAGGATGAAGGCTGTGAAGAGGCTGATGAATACCGATAGAAGAAAAGCCATGGCATCATCTTCACCGTAGAAAAGAGCCATACCGAAACAGACGAAAAGGATGAAGGCTTCGATGAAAAGTAGCGAGCCTATCACTTTATATATGGTCCTGAGGTTGATCATTACTTGCTGTTTTGACTTTGCTAAATGAAGAGTCTTTCTATCGTCTTGAGGTTAATGTTGTGGCAGAACACCATGACAATGTCGCCAGCCTGTATCTGTGTGTGTCCCGAAACGAGCATTCCTTCATCTCCTCTGACCAGTCCTCCGATGGTTGCCTCTTTGGGTAAACCTAAATCTTTCACTGGCTTTTTGGTGACACGGGAGCCTTCTTGGGCCACGAACTCAACCACATCGGCATTGGCAGACATGATGAAGCGCATGTTTATGACTTTGGCATCGAGCATGATTTGGTAGATGTGACTGGCTGCAATGGCCTTTTTGTTGATGATAGTGCCGATGTCCAGGCTCTCTGCCATGCTCACATAATCAACGTTTTCCACCATCGCAACGGTCTTTCTCACGCCCAATCGCTTGGCTGTTAGGCAGGCCAGGATATTAGTTTCGGCATTGTTGGTCAGGGCAACGAAGGCTTGTGTGTTCTTAATGCCTTCCTCTTGCAGCAACTGGGTGTCACGACCGTCGCCGTTGATGATGAGGGCTTTGTCATCGTGCAACAGGTTATTCAGCTCTTCACATCGCTCCTCACTGATTTCAATGAGTTTGGTATCCAGATAGTCGGGCATGGTGTTGATGGCTCTGACGGCCGTTGCACCACCGCCCATAATCATCACATTCTTCACATCTACATACAGTTCTTTGCCCACTATCTTACGGATGTAGGGGATATATTGTGTAGTTGTCATGAAATAAGCCAAGTCGTAGAGCTTCAATTCGTCGTTACCACCGGGGATGATGGTTTCATTCAAACGTTTGATGGCCACCACATGATACGGATCATCGGGTCCGCAGAGGTTCTTCAATGGGTTGTTGAGTATCTCACAGGTTTCCCTTAGCTTGATGGCCAACATGACTAATGCGCCATTGTGTACATCCCATCGCTGACGAACCCACGACATTTTGAGGCCGTTGATGATGTCTACGGCGGCCAACTTCTCTGGGTAAATCAGCGAACTGACACCCAGTCCGGTAAAAAAATCCTGTAGTTCGGGGGCTGTGTATTCGTTGTTGCTGATTTTGGCCACGGTCTTCTTGGCTCCTAAGGCTTTGGCCAGAACACACGAAGTGATGTTCAGACTCTCTTCGGGCGTTACGGCAATGAACAAATCCGCATGTTCAGTGCCCGCTTCATGCAGAGCCTTGATGCTGCTGGGCGAGGCTTGTGCGGTCAGTAGGTCAAAATCGCTTCCTATCTGCGCCAGCCGTTCGTTGTCTTCATCAATCAGCGTAATGTCTTCATGGTTGCGTGAAAGCATCTTGGCCAGATGTGTGCCGATGCCGTAAGCGCCACAGATGATAATCTTCATGTTTATGTGATTTTTAGAAAACCCTTTGTTGTTTCAGGTGTTTCAGACTTGGTCTGAAGCCAGCATTACTTCGATGTTTTGCTTGATGTGGGCTGCGTCCAGTCCTACGATTCTCCTCAGTTCGTCCACCGGACCATGCGTCACAAACTCGTCGGGCAATCCCATTCGCTGCATGCTTGGGGCATATCCATGGTCGTTGAACCACTCCAAAACGGCCGAACCGAAGCCACCGTTGCGCACGCCGTCTTCAATTGTGATGATTTTCTTGAACTTTTTCCCAATCTCATCCAACAGCTGATCGTCCAAAGGTTTGATGAACCGCATGTCGTAATGGGCCACCTTGTCTCGCTGAGGCAATGCTTCAATGGCCTTCTGCACATCATTTCCGATGGGGCCCACTGTGAGGATGGCCACCTGGTCGCCGTCTTTCAACTTGCGACCCGTGCCCACTTTGATTTCTTCCAGTGAACATTTCCAATCTTTATTCACTCCTCTGCCGCGCGGATAACGGATGACAAACATGCCCTTGTCGGGCAGTTGAGCCGTGTACATCAGTCGTCTCAGCTCCTTTTCGTCCATCGGTGCGGCGATGGTCAGATTGGGGATGGGGCGCAAGGCCGCCAGGTCGAATACGCCATGGTGCGTGGGTCCGTCCTCACCAACAAGTCCTGCGCGGTCCAAACACAGTACCACGGGCAGGTTGAGGATGGCCAAGTCGTGGATAATATTGTCGTAAGCGCGTTGTGCAAACGAGCTGTAAATGTTGCAAAATGGCTGCAAACCTTCTTTTGCCATGCCGCCTGAAAAGGTCACCGCGTGTCCTTCGGCAATGCCAACGTCAAAGGCTCGGTCGGGCATGGCTTTCATCAGTTTGTTCATCGAGCAACCTGTTGGCATGGCAGGGGTGACACCTACAATCTTTGGGTTCTGTAAAGCCAGCTCTATCAGCGTCTCACCAAAAACGTCTTGGTAGCGTGGTGGCTCTTCAGAACAGTCTTTAACGATGCGCTCACCCGTCTCGGCATTGAATCTACCTGGTGCATGCCATTCGGTTTGTGACTCCTCTGCAGGCTTGTATCCCTTGCCTTTAGTGGTGTGCAGATGCAGCAGTTTGGGGCCTTTCATATCCTTCAGCTGTCGCAAGATGCGCACGATTTCAGTAACGTCGTGCCCATCAAAAGGTCCGAAATATCGGATGTTCATGCCCTCGAAGATGTTCTGTTGGCGGCTGATGGCCGACTTGATGGCGTTGTTGAGCCGCAAGATGCCTTTCTTTCTGTTCTCACTGAGGTAACCACGTTGATGGAGCCATTGCGAAGCCTTGAATCTCAGCTTGTTGTAAGTGGCATTCGTATCGAGGGTTAAGAGATATTTTTCCATGCCCCCCACTGCGTGATCGATGCTCATGTCGTTGTCGTTGAGGATGATGAGAAGGTCGTTCGGGGTCGACGAAACATTGTTCAGTCCCTCGAATGCCAATCCACCACTCATGGCACCATCGCCGATGATGGCTACAATCTTCTTGTCATTCTCGCCACTTTTCTTGGCTGCGACGGCCATACCCAATGCCGCCGAGATGGAATTGGAGGCATGTCCACAGGTAAAAGTGTCGTACTGGCTCTCCAAAGGCGTGGGAAATGGGCGCAGTCCATGCAGCTTTCGGTTGGTGGAAAACTGTTCCCTCCGCCCGGTGAGTATCTTGTGTCCATAGGCTTGGTGACCCACATCCCATACAAGTTTGTCGCTCGGCGTGTCAAACACATAATGTAGGGCCACGGTAATCTCAATGGCTCCCAGTGAAGACGCAAAGTGTCCGGGGTTTACGGAGACCTCTTGAATGATGTCTTCGCGAAGTTCACGACACACCTCTGGCAACTCTTCAACGCTGAGTTTTCGTAAGTCTTCGGGGTAATTTATTTGGGTTAAAAGCCTTAAATTAGTCTTGTCCATCAATAAGCTCTCTTCTATAACCATGCAAAGATAATAAATTTATGTGAACAATGCGCCCTTTGTGCTGAATTTTGCAGGCAGACATGCGGTGCTTTCATGTAAGAATGATGCATTGTGTTTGTTACGTCAAGCAGAATGTTTATTGGTGAAATGCCCGCGGTCGCAACGATTTTTTAACACAAATGCTGAACGTTTTTTCAACCAACTGGTTGATGTGCTGAAAATAAGCCAAGGATTCAGCGGTTTTGTTATCTGTTTGATGGTGAGTGAGTTGTGTGATTTTGGAATTAAAATCGTCATTAAAAAGTGATGTTGTTGGCGCAAAAACCTATCTATTTGTGCCTAAACGGGCTTTTATAGCATGTCAATTGACGAGCAATAGCATGCATATTGCGGCGCAAAAGCATAGCTATTGGGAGATAAAAGCATGGCAATTGGCAAATTGTTCCATGCGAATGAGCCAAAAGATGATGAGTTTAATACTTCTTTTCTCTATTTCGCAATTTTATTTTGTCAAAGAAAACGAATTGATTTAACAAACGAAAGGTTTGTTAACATGGTAGGTTTTCGTTATCATCCGTGGACAGAAAAAAGAGATTCTGGTGGCAAAGAAAATCCCTTCTCCGTACCGAATATCCTGTGAGGAACAATTGTAATGTGGCTTATTAAAATGAGTTTTATCTTGAAATGCTGAAATATTTCATGAAAAATGCTTATTTTTGTCAACAAATCAATAATACAAACAAATCTATCATGAAACAAAAATCTTTCTTCTTAGCTGCCGTCCTGCTGTTCTCGTGCTTGACTGTTGGGGCGCAAAAGCCTGGTGGACTATCTGCTGATCTATTGAAAAAGATACAGCAGTCACAACCATCTTCACCTGCCGATAAGGCTATTATCAATGCTGTGGCATCGAATAACATTGACGATTTGGTTAAAAACCGTGCCAATCAGGGTGCGATAGACACCTATTTCAGTGTCGAGACGCCCAAGCAGAGCATACACGACCAGCAGAAAAGTGGTCGCTGTTGGATGTTTTCGGGCTTCAATGTGCTGCGCGCCAACTTTGCCAAACGCCACCAAGACACGCTCGCCGTAGAGTTTTCACATGCTTATTTGTTCTTCTATGACCAGTTAGAGAAAGCCAATCTCATGCTGCAAGGTGTCATTGACAATGCGTCTAAGCCATTGGATGATAAGCGTATGCAGTTCTTTTTCAAGAATCCTGTCAATGATGGCGGTACCTTTTGCGGGGTTGCTGACTTGGCCGAAAAGTATGGTTTGGTGCCCATGAGCGTGATGCCCGAGACCTATTCGTCTGACAACACCAGGGTGATGGCTCGTCTGCTGTCATCCAAATTGCGCGAATATGGACTGGAATTGCGTCGCATGGTGAACGCTAAAAAGAAAAAAGCGGATGTGGAAAAGCGGAAAACCGAAATGCTTGCCACCGTATATCGTATCTTGTCGCTAACCATTGGCGAGCCTGTTCAGAGCTTTACATACGCTTTCAAAAACAAAGATGGCAAGACTGTTACACCACAAAAGCGGTATACGCCACGCGAATTTTATGACGAAACGGTGGGACATGGGCTCAACGGAACGTTCATCATGGTGATGAATGACCCGCGACGGGCCTACCATGAGACTTACGAAGTGGAATATGACCGACACAGCTACGATGGACACAACTGGAAATATCTTAATCTTCCGATGGACGAGATTGCGCAGTTGGCCATCGCCAGCTTGAAAGATGGGCACAAGATGTACAGCTCTTACGATGTTGGCAAGCAGCTGGATCGCAAGCGCGGCTATATGGATGTGGACAACTATGATTACGGTAGCCTGCTGGGAACAACGTTCAACATGGGCAAGGCCGACCGTATTGCCACGTTTGACAGCGGCTCTACGCACGCCATGACATTGACGGCTGTCGACTTGGACGCACAGGGTAAGCCCTTGAAGTGGAAGGTTGAAAATAGTTGGGGACCCACCTACGGGCAGAAGGGCTGCCTCATCATGACCAATCGGTGGTTCAATGAGTATATGTTCCGTTTGGTTGTCAATAAGAAATACGTACCTGCTAAATTGCTGAAGGAATACGACAAGACCCCAACGATGGTCATGCCCGAGGATCCTCTCTTTGGGTGTGATGAATAAGGACTGAGGTCATGACGGGCTATCCCTCCATTTTACCATTTCTAACCATTGCAAATGATGAATAAGTTTTATATCCTTTTATCAGCTGTCTTGTTGACAGCTGATTTTGTTTACGGCTCCGTCATCCCCGTGAAGACGGTTCGTTATGCCGGTCCTTTTGTGGTACAGCGTCCCCTGATGATTGACAGTGTGGATGTAAAAGGCCACACGTTCAACGCCAAGTCGCTGCTGGACACGCCTTTGTCGCTGGAACAAGTGCGCCAAGGACGAGAAGTTTCCGGCGAAGTTTTGCCCTCTTCCGATGCGCCATACGCCCTCCATTTGTTGGGTTTTCTCATTCAAGCCCACGGATATGGTCAGGCAACGATCAAAGTGGGCAAGCTCTCCGATTTCAATTTGTATGTAGACGGTCAGCAATGCCGTGATGGTAAGCTTGCATTAGAGCCGGGTTCCCACGATGTGGTGGTGAAATATCTTTCCAAACGCGGCCGATCAGACTCGTTGGACATACGGGTTGAGCCTCTGAAGGGAGCCTTGTTCTCGGTTGGTGAGGGCGAGAAAACGTTCACGTTGCGCAGTCTGACCGACCGTAGGTTCGTGACTGGTGTAGAGCTTTCGCCTGATGGTAAATACCTCATCACGGCTTTTCGGGACGTGGCACATGGTGGTAAAACGTCATATCGTTGGCAGGTGAAGGAACTTAAAACTGGGCATATCGTGGCAACTCGTAATGAAGCCGTGCACTGGATGCCGCATTTTCACGAGCTATATTGGACTCGTCAGGGCAAAAAAAGCAGGGAGTTGGTCACTTCAGACGTTGAGACGGGTGCTGAAAAAGTCATCGCCACGAATCTGCCGGAGGGTTCTTTCGTGCTGTCACCCACTGCCGATTACCTGTTGGTGATGCAGAAAAACGAGGGAAAGAAGAAGGATCGTGATGTCTATGAGATTATTGAACCCGAGGATCGGCAACCGGGTTGGCGCAACAGAACAAGTCTGTTGAAGTTTGATTTGCGCACCGGACTGGCCCAGCCGCTCACCTTCGGCTATCACGATGTGTCGCTCTTGGACATCAACAACGATGGTTCAAAGGTGCTCTTCATGACCACTCGCACCCGACTTACCCATCGTCCCACCACCTTGTTCTCTATTTTCAGCCTGGATGTGCGTACCCTGAAAGCCCATACGCTGGTCTGTGACGATGGATTCATCGCCAGTGCAGCCTTCTCACCCGATGGAAAAGAGATAGTGGTGATGGGTTCTCCCGAGGCTTTCAACGGCATCGGAGCCAACGTTCCCAATGGAAGAGTGCCGAGTATGTACGACTATCAGTTGTTTACACTGCGCCTCTCTGACCGACAGGTCACGCCGCTGACCAAGACATTCAATCCCGGCATCAGTCAATACGCATGGAACCACGCCGACGGCAAGCTGTATTTTTCGGCCATGAACCGTGACAGCGTGAGCCTTTACTGCTGCGACACGAAGTCGAAGAAGATAGAGAAAATCCATCAACCTGAAGAGGTTGTCAAACGCATGTCGTTCGCCCATTCGGCTCCCATCATGGCATGGACGGGCGAAAGTGCGTCCAATGCCGACCGTGTGTACACCATGAACCTGTCTGCCAAGCGTCCAAAAGTGGTGGAAGACACCAATCTTCAGACTCTTGCCGGCATTCGCTTGGGGGAATGCAGGGCTTGGAATTTCGTCAATTCGCGTGGAGATACCATCTGCACGCGCTATTATCTGCCGCCCCATTTCGACCCATCAAAGCGTTATCCGCTCATCGTTAATTATTATGGAGGATGCTCGCCAACGAGCCGCAACTTTGAAACACGCTATCCGCACCATGCCTATGCCGCGTTGGGTTATGTCGTGTTGGTCATCCAACCCAGTGGTGCCGTGGGATTTGGGCAAGAGTTTTCTTCCCGTCATGTCAACACAGCGGGGCAAGGAGTGGCTGAAGATATCATTGAAGGAACGAAGAAATTCGTGGCCGACCATACGTTCATCAATGGCAAGAAGATTGGATGCATCGGCGCATCGTATGGCGGATTCATGACACAATACCTGCAAACGCAGACCAATCTCTTTGCGGCTGCCATATCGCATGCGGGCATCAGCGACCACACCAGTTACTGGGGCGAAGGTTATTGGGGCTATAGTTACAGCGAAGTGAGCATGGCCAACCGTTATCCTTGGACGGATAAGAAACTATATGTGGACCAAAGTCCGCTGTTCAATGCCGATAAAATTCACACGCCGCTGTTGTTCTTGCATGGCAGTGCCGATACCAATGTGCCGATAGGCGAGAGCATCCAGATGTTCACGGCGCTGAAACTCTTGGGACGACCCACGGCCTTTGTGGTGGTAGATGGTGAAAATCACCACATCACCGATTACAACAAGCGCCTGAAATGGCAGAACACCATCTTTGCATGGTTCGCCAAATGGCTCAAAGATGATTCCACTTGGTGGGACCATCTGTACGGAGAGCCGAAGCTGTAGACCTGCTTTTCATTAGCTTTCCTTCCCTCTCAAGGAGGGAAGGATGAAGCTGTTATACCAAATGTTTGATGAGGTCTTCCCGTTCACCGGGTAACATGTCGATGACAGGAAGCTCCACCATGGTGTAACATCCGGGCTGTTGGCGCATGCTGGCGCGTGCCACGTTGACCAATACTTGTGCGGTTAGCGCAGGGTTGTTGATGCTCATGCTGAACTCCATGCGCTGGTTTTGCGTGGTACCGCTCACTCCCTTGCGCACCAAGTGCACGCCGTGACCCATGTCACGCACCGCGTCAACCGACTCAACGGCCATGACATGTGTCTCGTCGTGTGCGAAATAGGGATCGGCTTTGATTTCCTTGGTCACCTCATCGAGTGTGGCACCATCTTCCAACTCCACGTATACCATGCGTCGGTGGATGCCTTCGCCCAGTGGAATGGTCATCGACAGCGCATTCTTCACGCCCTTCTTGCCTCTGGCGCACACGCTGTGTCCCATCGACATGCCTGGTCCGAAGTTGGTATAGCTAAGACCTTTGGGTGCCAAGCTCTGCATCAGCGTGCGCACAATGGAGTCGGATCCCGGATCCCATCCCGCACTAATGACGCTCACCGCATGGTGCTGCTTGCACAAGGGCATCAAGGCTGCGCGGTAATCAACGATGTCTGTGTGGATATCAAAGCTGTCCACGGTGTTGATGCCAAGGGGTAAAATCTGCTTAGCGTACTCCAAACAGCTGCGTGTAGGTGTTGCCAAGATGGCCACGTCCACGTCTTTCAGCTCTTTTATATCCTTCACAACCTCGTAATTGGCCAGCTCGGCTGGTTTGTTCTCAGCACCCTGGCGGCGTACGATGCCAGCTATCTCAAAATCTTCTGCAGCCTCCAATGCCTGAACGGCATAGTGACCTATGTTGCCGTAGCCTACTACGGCGGCTCTAATCTTCTTCATGATTGATTCTTTTTTAATGTGTTACGCCCGGTCGGGGGTGATTATCCATGCCCCTGCCGAACCTGTTAAACAATCTTTTTTATGTCTGTAAATACGATAATCGTTCGCAAAATTATAAATTTCTCCAGACAAACAAAGATGATTTAAAAGGATAATCGCAATTTTTACATTTCTTTGAATGTTGCAAACCCTTTTTGGTTACAAAAACAAGTCATTGAGTTTGGTGTTCAATAGCATTGACTTTGGCCTTCAAACTCAATGCTTTTGCCGCCCAAACTCAATGCTCTTAAAACCCTAATGCTATGAGTTTAAAATCTCACCCGTATGCGTGAGTGGTTGGATGGCGGCTGCATGATGTGTTCATTCTTTCCATGCGCCACGCAATAAGCGGGCCTTTGCTGCGTTATCTATAGCGTATATATACATATTATAACACATGATAGAATACATCAGGGGTGAATTGACCGAATTAACTCCCGCACTGGCTGTACTCGAAGCCGCAGGTGTGGGGTATGGATTGAACATCTCGCTGAACACCTACAGCGCCATTCAGGGTAAGAAAGAGGTGAAGTTGTATGTGCACGAGTCGTTGGTAACGGGCGGACGTGATGACAATTTCACGTTCTACGGCTTCTTTTCGAAGCAGGAACGCGACTTGTATCGCCTGCTTATCACCGTGTCTGGCGTGGGTGCCAACACGGCTCGAATGATTTTGTCGACGCTCTCGCCGGCCGAATTGTGCAACGTCATCGCCAACGGTGACGAGCGGATGCTGAAGGCCGTCAAAGGAATTGGACTGAAAACGGCACAGCGCATCATCGTAGACCTGCGCGACAAAATCGTGAGCAGCGGCATTGCCACCGAGCTGCATGTAAGCAGTGAGCCAGCAACGGCGGTGGATGCCAGCATCCGAGACGAGGCAGTGAGTGCGCTCACCATGCTGGGTTTCTCGCCCGCTCCCAGTGCCAAAGTGGTGGAGAGCATCTTGAAATCCGACCCATCGCTGCCGGTTGAACAGGTGGTGAAGTTGGCTTTGAAGCAAATCAAGTAAGCGTGCCGTGGTGCGGTACGTGTCAATCACGGTAGTTCAGCATGCGGAATAAAAGACGCATATATGGTTTCATTGTGACATTGCTCGTCATGAGTATGGCGGGTTATGCCATGCGTATGCCCTTTTGGCAAGACAACCGCACGCGGACAACCAGCAGACAACAGCCCCAGAAGCAGACAGAACCGCAGCTGAAAGACACCATCGACATCAAGGCGCAGCCCCAGTTGGATGATGAACTCAACATCCCAGACTCGCTGTTGAATCCACGTTGGAAGATTCAGCGCACGCTCCCGGTGACGATTGACGACCTGAATCAGAGTCCATTAGACTTGAAACGTCCTCAAAACCTACAGCAGGATGTGATTTACAACGATACCCTTGACCGGTATATCATCGGCTCGAAAATCGGTGCGGCGTGGCTCAATGCACCCATCATGATGACGCCGGAGGAGTATCGGGCATGGAGTGAGAAACGACTTTTCGACCAGTATTTCCGCTCGAAGAACGCTGAAATCTTTGAAAACAAAGGGAAAGAGAAGTTCGACTTCACCGACATGCGCTTTGAACTGGGACCGGCCGAGAAGATATTCGGCCCGGGTGGCGTGCGCATCAAGACGCAGGGAACGGCCGAACTGAAGTTTGGCGGCACGGTGAAGAAGATAGACAACCCCTCGTTGCCTATTCGCAACCGCAGGATGACCACGATGAACTTTGACGAGAAGATTAATCTTAACGTCAATGGTAGGGTGGGTGACAAGGTGAACATGAACCTCAACTACAACACCGACGCCACGTTTGACTTCGATGCGCAGAACCTTAAACTGAAATACGACGGCAAGGAAGATGAGATTATCAAGCTGGTTGAGGGGGGTAACGTGTCGTTTCCGTCCAATTCTTCATTGATCAAGGGTGCCAGTTCGCTGTTCGGTTTGCGTACAGACATGCAGTTTGGCAAGCTCAAGTTGCAGATGGTGGCCTCGCAAAAGAAGTCGGCCGACAAGAGTGTGTCATCGCGTGGTGGCGCACAGTTTACGCCGTTCGAGATTGATGTGGCCAATTATGAGGAGAATCGGCATTTCTTTTTGTCACAATATTTCCGTCAGACGTACGACGATAACATGAAGTCGCTGCCCAATCTGACATCGGGTGTGAAAATCAATCGGGTGGAAATCTGGGTCACCAACAATTCGGGTGTCACCACAAACACCCGTAACATCATCGCATTGACCGACTTGGGCGAGAACAAATACATCTCCAATAGCCTGTGGAACGCCACGGGACAGATGGTTCCATCTAACAATGCGAATACCGAATACGGCACGATGGTGGGCCAACTTGCGTCGGCACGCAACATCGACCAGTCGACAACGGTGCTCGATGGGGGCGGACTTGTGGGCGGTGTGGACTATGAGAAGCTGGAACGCGCGCGCCTGTTGAATCCCTCTGAATACACGGTTAACACGGCATTGGGTTACGTTTCGTTGCGCATGGGATTGCAGACCGACCAGGTGTTGGCCGTGGCATACGAATATACTTACGGTGGTGCCACCTATCAAGTGGGCGAGTTTGCCAGTGACATGACCGATGTGAATGCGGCGTTGTTCGTCAAATCGCTCAAAAACACCAGCAACAACCCACGACAAGGCAACTGGAGGCTGATGATGAAGAACGTGTACGAGTTGGCCAGTAAGGTGGAGCGCGAGAAGTTTCGCTTGGATGTGAAGTTTCAAAGTGATACCGCCGGCGTTTATCTCACCTATATTCCCGAGCCTCAAGTGAAAGATCAACCCATCATACGGCTGCTGGGTGCCGACCGATTGGATAACAACAACAAGCCGCATAGCAACGGCTATTTTGACTTTGTGGAGGGTTATACGGTGAGCGATGGTCGTGTGTTCTTCCCCGTGGCAGAGCCTTTTGGGTCGTATATCCATCGCTATTTGGTGAGCAAAGGCGTGAATGAGGAGAAAGCCAAGCGGTATGCTTTCACCGAGTTGTACGATTCTACCAAGACCGTAGCCAAGCAAATCGCCGAGAAAAACAAGTATGTACTGATGGGACAGTTCAGGGGTTCGGCGGCCAACGTCATCTCCTTGGGTGCCTACAACGTGCCGCAAGGGTCGGTTGTGGTGACGGCTGGCGGTGTTAGGTTGACCGAGAATGCCGATTATTCGGTTGACTATGCGGCAGGTGAGGTGACCATTTTGAACCAAAGTATCATCAATGCTGGGACAAACGTCAACGTTTCGCTGGAGAGTAACACCGACTTTGCGCAGGAACGAAAGACGATGTTCGGCGTGAACTGGGAGTACGATTTCAGCAAAGACCTGCAACTGAGTGGTACGTTGCAACATCTTTCCGAACAAGCCTTGACCAACAAGGTGAACATGGGGTCAGAGCCGTTGAACAATACCCTTTGGGGAGTCAACCTAAACTGGAAGAAAGAAAGTCAGTGGCTCACCAACGTGTTGAACAAAATCCCATTCTTACACCTTACACAACCATCGAACATCTCGCTCAATGCCGAGTTCGCACAGCTCATCGCAGGGCAAAGTCATGGCACGCAAGACAACGCTTCGTATCTCGATGACTTTGAGAATACGACCAACAAGATAGATGTTTCAACGCCAACGTCATGGATTATGTCGAGTGTACCGTCGATGTTTCCCGAGTATAGTGACAAGACTACCCTGCGCAGTGGCTACAATCGGTCGCTCTTGGCTTGGTATACCATCGACCCATTATTCACCCGTCTCAGCAGTTCTTTGACGCCAAAGCACATCAAGAGCGACCTGGAACAGCTATCCAATCATTACGTTCGCGAGGTGTATGTCAGGGAGTTGTACCCCAAGCGCGACCAAAGTAGTTACAGTGGAGCCACCGCTACCATTCCAATCCTCAACCTTGCGTACTATCCAAGCGAGCGTGGACCGTACAACTTCAACCCTGATTTGACGGAAAAGGGGTTGCTCAACAATCCCAAACAGAAGTGGGGTGGCATGATGCGGAAGCTGGATTACAGCGATTTTGAATCGTCCAACATCGAATATATCGAGTTCTGGATGCTCGATCCGTTCATCTATACCCGCCAAGAAGGAACCGCCAGCGAGTACGGAGGCGACTTCTATATCAACCTGGGTGAGGTCAGCGAGGACATTCTTCATGACGGAAAGAAGTTTTATGAGAGTGGACTTCCCGTCGATGGAACGCAAACTTATATCACAACCCAATGGGGAAAGATTCCCACTCCGGCCACTGTTACGTATGCTTTTGCCACGAACAAGGGGGCAAGAGCTTTGCAGGATCTGGGCTTCAATGGCCTGACAGATGAGGAAGAGAAAAACTTTGAGGCTTATCAAGACTTCTTGAAGCAGATTCAGGGCAAGGTAAGTCCGGACGTGTTCAGTGCCATTTTGAACGACGTGGCTAACGATAATTATCATTATTTCCGTGGCCGTGACTACGATGAGATGCAGGCTTCCATCTTAAGACGGTACAAATACATCAACAATCCGCAAGGAAACTCGCCCGATACCGATACGCGCGGCGAGCGTTATGACACGTCGTACAAGGGCACACCTGATGTGGAAGACATCAATCAAGACTACACCTTGAACGAATATGAGAAGTATTTTCAGTATCATGTGTCCATCCGTCCGGAAGACTTGGTTGTTGGAAAGAACTACATTGTCGATAAACGTGATGCCATAGCACCCCTAAGAAACAAGAAGAAGGAGCCCGTTACTTGGTATCAGTTCCGCATTCCGATACGCGAATTCGAACGCCGTTTCGGCTCAATCTCCGACTTCACCAGCATCCGTTTCATGCGAATGTTCCTCACAGGGTTTGAAAAACCCATCGTATTGCGATTCGGTAGCTTCGATTTGGTGCGTGGAGATTGGCGCATATACGAGCAACAACTCGATCCTGCGGGTTCCAATTCGGGCACCATGTCGGTGAGTTCAGTCAACATAGAGGAGAACAATGACAAGACACCTGTCAACTATGTGTTGCCTCCTGGCATTAGGAGAGCGCAAGATCCCACGCAACGTCAGCTGGTTGAGGCCAACGAACAGGCGTTGGATATCGTGGTTTCAAATCTCGCTACGGGTGATGCCAAGGCGGTTTATAAGAACTCTTCAGTCGATTTGCGTCAGTATAAACGCCTGCAAATGTTCGTGCATGCCAATGCCATGGAGCAGAACACGACCAATTTGCAGGATGGTCAGCTGGCTGTTTTCGTACGCTTGGGCAATGATTACAAGAGCAACTACTATGAGTATGAGATACCCTTGAAGCTGACGGCACCCAAGGAATACAACCGCTACTCGTTGTCGGATGTGCGCGAAGTGTGGCCCGAAGAGAACATGCTGGACATTCCTTTGAAGCTATTCACAGACCTGAAGCGACAGAGGAACAAAGACAAAGTGCAAGGACAAGCATCGTATAATCGGGTTTATACAAGCTACGATCCCGACAAACCCAACAATAAAGTCAGCGTGATGGGTAACCCTACGCTGGGCGAGGTGAAGACTATGATGATTGGTGTGCGCAACAAAGCGGGCGAAGTGAAGTCGGGTGAAGTGTGGGTGAACGAACTTCGCTTGCTGGAATACAACAACGAAGGCGGTTGGGCGGCACAGGGTAACCTGAATGTACAGATGTCTGATTTCGGAACGGTTAATCTCCAAGGTCGCTATATGAGTGAAGGATTTGGCGGATTGGAAGAGGGTGTGGCCCAAAGGTCTACCGATGATTACCAGAATTACAGCGTGACAGCCAACTTAGAGCTGGGCAAATTCTTCCCCGAAAAAGCCCATGTAAGCGCACCTTTGTATTACAGTGTGCAGCAAGAACAGCTCAGTCCGAAGTACAATCCGCTGGACACAGACATGCGATTAAAAGATGCTTTGGACGCTGCCTCTAACCGTCAGGAGCGCGACTCGATAGAGAGCATCGCCGTGACCAAGACCACCAACACCAATTTCTCACTATCCAACGTGCGCGTGGGCATCCAAACCAAGCGTCATCCCATGCCCTACGACCCGGCCAACTTCTCGTTCTCGTACAGTCATTCGCATCGAAACACCAGCGGAGAAACCACCGTTTACGAGAAAGAAGACAGTTGGAACGGTAGTCTATCATACAGTTGGACACCTGTGTTCAAGCCTTTAGAGCCATTCAAGAAGATTAAAAGCAAGAGCAAATGGTTCGACATCCTGAAGCGATTCGGTCTGAATTGGCTGCCACAGAACATCGCCTTCAATACCGACATGATGCGCAACTACTACGAATTGCAAGAGCGTGACATGCAAGACCTGGGTGGTTCACAACTCCCATTGACCTTTAATCAGCAGTTTATGTGGAACAGAGACTTCACGCTGCGTTGGGATCTCACCAAAAACATCCACATGAACTTCCAAAGCACCACCCAGGCAGAGATTGAAGAGCCTTATACCCCCGTTAACAAAGACCTGTACCCCGACCGCTATTCGGCCTGGAAAGACTCGGTGCGAACCAGCATTCGCAACTTTGGCACGCCGCTGGATTACCGGCAACAGTTCTCCTTGTCGTACCAATTGCCGCTCAACCTCATTCCAATTTTCGACTGGGTGACCGCCGATGCCAACTACTCTTCCAACTATTCGTGGGTTCGCGGAACCCATTTGGAGGACGGTACGTCGCTTGGCAACATCGTCACGACCAACCGAAGGGTGAACGTCAATGGCCGTTTTGACCTGCGACGCTTGTACAATCATATCCCCTTCCTGAAAGCAACGAACGACCGATTCAACCGAGATCCGCAGCGCAATGCCACCAACCGTTCACGGTCATCGAGAATCGTTGGCAACGATGGCAACCGAAACGCTCAAAACAAGAACGCACGGAACACTGCCAGACGTTCGGCACAAGACGCTAAGGCCGAGGCGCAAAAGAAACAATTGCCCAAGAATCAGAAAGGATTTGAGCAGCAAATCACGCTCCTGCCCGACACCACCATCACCGTGAGCCACGGCAAGAAGAGCAAGCGGCTCATCGTTTCGGCACGCACGGAGGATGGCAAGACCTATCAATTGAAGTACAAAAAGATTGACCCAAACACCATTCGCATCAAGAATAAGGTTGATTCGGCCTTGAAACTCAAGATTACCGTCTTGCCGAAAGAGCCGTTGGATAATAAAGGTTGGTACCGAACGGCACAGTCGGTGGCGCGCCTGTTGATGCTGGTGCGCAACGTCAGTGTGAGCTATCGCGACGACTACGCCATGGCGTTGCCGGGATTTTTGCCAACGGTTGGCGATGCTTTCGGGCAGACCAAGGCACCAAGCGCGCTCTCGCCAGGCCTCGACTTCGCCTTTGGTATGGTGGATGACTCGTACATCGAGCGGGCCAGGGCAAACAATTGGCTGTTGATTTCCGACTCCATTGCCACGCCGGCCACGTCCAATCACACACAAGACTTGCAGCTGCGCATGACCTTGGAGCCTGTGCGTAACTTCAAAATTGATTTGAATGCCAGTCGTACACAAACCACTTCAAGGAGCGTGCAATACATGTATCAGGGCAACCCGATGACCCAAACCGGCAATTTCACCATGACCACTCTCTCGCTACGCAGTGCCTTTGAGGGGATAGGTGACGCTGGCAACGGCTTCCGCAGTAAGTCGTTTGACGATTTCTGCCAGTCGCTTGACGGCTTCCGTCAGCGGGTTGAGGCGCAATATACGGGCTTTGTCTACCCCAAAGGCACACCGCTGGCCGGTCAACCTTTCGAGGCTGCCAATGGAGGCGTTGACCGCTACAGCTCGGATGTCATGATACCCGCCTTCCTCTCCACCTACACCAGCATGGGTGGTCATTCGCTCAACATCTTCCCCTCGTTGGCAAGACTGCTGCCCAACTGGACCATTCGGTACAGCGGACTGGGCAAACTGCCTTGGTTCAGGGATGTGTTCAAAAGTGTTACCCTCAACCATTCCTACAAAAGCATCTTCGCCATTGGGTCGTACAGCAGCTACAGCACCTTCCAAGAGTTTATGAACGGCTTGGGATTCGTCACCAACGCCACCACCGGAATGCCCGTTCCCAGCAGCATGTACAACGTTTCTGCGGTGAGCATCAACGAAGCCTTCTCGCCTTTGTTGGGGTTGGATGTCACGTTTAACAACAACTTGACCACCCGATTAGAATATCGATCAACACGCGTGTTGAACCTCAGTACCACGAGTGTGCAAATCAATGAGGCCATCAGTCGCGACTGGGTGCTGGGCATGGCATATAAGATTAACAACCTGGAGCTATTTGGCGGCAACAAACGGCGTGTGGTTCGGCGTAACAAGGGCAATGGTCAGCAGCAGCAACAACAGCAAAACAACAGCACCAGCAATCGCAACAGTACCAGGTCGAACCGTGACCTGAACGTGCGGCTTGACCTGAGTTACCGCCGACAGGCAGCCATCAGTAGGGACATTGCCACCATGACCAGCGCCGCAAGTAGTGGCAATACGGCCTTCAAGTTGCAGTTCTCGGCCGACTATACGCTGTCGCGCTTGCTCACCATGACCCTTTATTACGACCAACAAACCAACACACCGCTACTCTCCAGCAGCAGTTTCCCGACAACCACTCATGATTTTGGCGTGAGTCTAAAGTTCAGTCTCACCCGATAATAATCCACCTCGTCGTCGCTGTCGTTCATCGAAAGGAGCCTGTGTATATGGGATTTTTCTTGACAATCACTTCGCCAATACTTTAATATTTTCGTTCGTCGCCCTTTCGGCGGCAAATATCGCCAAAATAGCGCATTTTCATTTCTGACTGATGTTCAATTACTTAGCTTGTTTTGAGGGTTCTTTTTGATTTCACTACTTATGTTTTAGCCCTGCAAAAGCATGCTTATTGCCGTCTTAGTGGTATGCTTTTGCACACCAATCTGTATGCTCTGAGGCTGTAAAGTCATTGACTTTGGTGCCATACGGGTATACTTTGCGCCCGAAAAGGGTTTCAGAAGCGTCTTTTTAGGGGCTGTTCTTGTCTAGAATGCGTGTTGTGGAAGTGTTAAAATCTGACCATTTTTCTTGACAAAATCCTCGCTCCATAGTATTCATGACGATGACTCGTGGCAGCCTTTTGGTATGCCGAAAAACCGTGATAGTGCAAACCTTACGACGTATGACACGATTGTAAAAGAATGTAAATATAGGCCTGTGAGCAGTGAAAACGTGAATAATTTCGTATTTTTGCAGTTACAAACGATGTTCGTTTGTCCAATAAGGCTATTATTTATACATGGCACAACGTGTTTTTCATCAACGACTCACCTTGGGATTTAAGTGTGGCTTAGCACTCTTTACGATGCTTGTCGTCTATCTTTTTTGGATTAAGCAAGCTATATTTGGGCTGTTGGTCGTTATCATCATCGTGGGCATGATTGAACGTGTGCTGCATACCACCTATACCTTTGCGTGTGTCAAACCCATTGACCGTGATGAGGAGATGGAATTTCTGTTGATAGACAAAGGGCGTTTTTCGCGAAGTCAAAGCGTCCCCCTTCGTGATGTGGTACAATGTAAGGTGATGCACACCAATTTTGGACTGTCTCACTACTTGCTCATCGAGTATGGTGCCCATCATTTAGTTGCGGTTCAACCCAAGGACGAACAGGCGTTTGTAGAAGAATTAACAAAGCGTCAGCAGGCGGAGGTTGCATCTTCCGCATCACAAAACACATGAATAGATTAAAAATTCTTTCCTGGTTGCTTGTTTTGGGCATGTACATGCCCCTTCAGGCGCAGGTGGTTTACGAAGACATAGCGGATAACGATAGTTCGGAAGTGACCGACGTGGCCTTGACGGACACGCTCTCGGACGACAGCGTGGCACTGCCTTGGCCACAAAATGCGCAAGCACGAATTGACAAATTGCTTACGCACGACATGTTTGAAACCTCGCAGTTGGGACTGATGGTGTACGACCTCACGGCCGACAGTGTCATCTACACCCACAACGAGCGTCAACTGATGCGCCCCGCCAGCACCATGAAAGTGGTTACAGCCATCACCGCGCTCGACAAGTTGGGCGGTAGTTATCAGTTCAAAACCGCACTCTATTACACCGGAACGATACAAAACCGCACCCTCACGGGCGATCTCTACTGCGTTGGGGGCTTCGACCCGCAGTTCGGTAGAGATGACATGCGTGCCTTTACCGATTGCATGAAAACTCTTGGCGTGGACACCATACGCGGCAATCTGTATGCCGACAAGAGTATGAAAGACCTTGACGTGTTGGGTGAAGGATGGTGTTGGGACGACGACAATCCCGTGTTGTCGCCCTTGGTGTACCGGCGTAAGGATCATTTCATGACCGAGTTTGAGAAAGAACTGCGTGAGGCTGGCATCCAAGTGGAAGCGTTCAGTTCGGTAGCGAAGTGCCCTGCCGAGGCCATTCGCATTTGTGAACGGACGCACAGCATTGACCAAATCCTGTTGCCGATGATGAAAAAGAGCGACAATCTGTACGCCGAGGCGCTGTTTTATCAGCTGGTTCCGCGCGAAAACGGTCGAACGGTGACGGCCAAAGAGGTGCGGTCGGTGGTACGCCGACTAATAAATAAGGTGGGACTGGATGCCTCTCGGTATAAAATCGCCGACGGTAGCGGACTGTCATTGTACAATTATGTCAGCGTAGAACTGTTAGTGAAGTTGCTCAAATATGGCTATCAACACCAAAATATCTACAGCCATCTGCTGCCATCGATGCCAACTGCGGGAGTGGATGGTACGTTGAAAAAACGCCTGAGAGACACCCACACGCACGGAAAGGTGTGGGCCAAGACGGGCACCGTGACGGGTGTGACCAGCTTGGCGGGCTATTGTGAGGCTTCAAACGGGCACCTGCTGTGCTTTGCCATCATCAACCAAGGGGTGATGTACGGTAAGAACGGGCGCGCTTTTCAAGACAGAGTTTGCCGTGCGTTGTGCTTACCATAACGCATGGGTCAAGATAAATTATTCACGAATAAACAATAAAAGATTATGTGGGATATTACAGAAACGATGAATCAGATACGAAGTGTTGTGGAAGATCTCATCCAGATGTGTGGAATTACAGGTGTGGCGGTGCCCGTTGTGCGGTATGTGTCGATGTCGTTGGCAGCTATTTTCTTTTCTTGGCTCAGCTACATTATCGCCAAAAAACTGTTGATTCCGGTCATTGATAAGCTCACGGCACGAACCAAGGCCAAGTGGGATGATGTGCTGTTCAACCGCGATGTGCTGCTCAAGGTTTGTGCCATTGTTCCAGCGGTAGTGATTTACAAACTCTTGCCATTGGTGTTCTATGAAGCACCGTTTGTGCAAGAGATGCTCAACCGGCTCACCAGCATCTACATCACGGTGACCTCGGTGCAGTTGGGCATTGCCGTGATCAACTCGTTCCGCCATCTCGAGACTACAAATAGCTCGAGTAAGCAGCAGTATTTGCAATCGTTCTGCGGTGTATTGAAGATAGTTGCCATCTTCATCGGTGTCATCGTGGTGGTTGCCTTGGTGATAGACAAGAGTCCAATGAAGTTGTTTGCCGGACTGGGTGCTACCTCTGCCGTGCTGATGTTGGTGTTCAAGGACACCATCGAGGGGTTAGTGGCGGGCATTCGCCTTACCAGCAACGACATGATTAGGCGCGGCGACTGGATTACGGTGCCCTCGACACCCGTGGATGGTGAGGTGATGGAGATGACGCTTACCACGGTGAAGGTGCAGAATTTTGATAACACCATTGTGACAGTGTCGCCCAAGACGCTGGTAGATGGGTCTTTCCAAAACTGGAAAGGTATGCAGGAAAGTGGCGGAAGACGCGTGAAACGACTGGTTTATTTCGACTTTTTATCTATCAAACCTGCATCGCAAGAGCTGAAGAACATGTGTCAGGAGAAGGGATTTCTGACGGCGCAAGAGTTGAAAGGCGACCTTACAAACTTGGGTTTGTATCGCAAATATATGGAAAACTGGCTCAAACAGTCGCCCGAAGTGAATACCAGTCTCACTTGCATGGTGCGCCAATTGGAGGCTACGAACACAGGTTTGCCCATCGAGTTTTACTTCTTCCTGAGCAATAAAGAGTGGATTGTCTACGAACATAACATGGCAGAAATCATGGAATGGGCGTACACCATGGCGCCAGTGTTTGGCTTGCACATCTATGAGCGTTCGTCTGCAATGCCTCAAGTCAAGCAGCTGTTGGGATAAAAAATGAAAAATAAATTGTAAATCGGTGCAAGATTTCAATGTTTTCGTCATTCTATGAGTAGATAACTAAAACAGAATAGATATGATGAAACATTTTTTTCCTTTAATCGGTGTATGTTGTTTGTCGGTTGGGATGCTGGCATCGTGTAGTGAAGACGAACCTGTTTCGCCTAATGTGAAGTACAATCCAGGAACCATCAAGCTGACAACAGCGCAGCAAGCGCAAGTAGAAAACAGCAATGAGTTTGCGTGGAAGTTCTTTAAAGAGGTGTCGAAAGGCGAGCAACAAGACGTGTTTGTCTCGCCATTGAGCGTGACTTATGCGCTCGGTATGCTGGCTAATGGGGCGGTAGGAGATACGCAGAAAGAAATCTTGGAGGGTCTTGAGTTCCGTTCGGGCAAGGTGGATGACATCAATTCTCTTTGCCATCAACTCATGATAGAATCGCCAAAGCTGGACAAGTCGACCAAGGTTTCGATGGCGAATGCAGTGGTTGCGAACAAAAACAAGCCGCTGCAGCCCGACTTTAAGAATGTGGTTGAAAAACAATATCAAGCACTTGTAACCAATCAAGATTTCAGTTCGCCGGCTACTTTGTCGTTTATCAACCTGTGGGCGAGTGAACTCACGCACGGTATGGTGCCGCAATTGTTGGATCGTGTCAATCCAGATGCGGTTACCTATCTACTCAATGCGTTGTATTTCAAAGGCCTTTGGTATCACAAGTTTGATAAAAAGCGTACGCAGCAAGAATCGTTTACGCAGGCGGACGGCAAGAAGTTGACGGTGAAAATGATGCATCAGAAAGAGCGATTCTTTGCTGCTGAGAACGACAACTATCAGACCGTGGTGCTTCCTTACGGCAATGGATCGTACGAAATGGTGGTACTTTTGCCTCGTGAGGGAAAGGATTTGTCGAGCTTGTTGCAGACCATGGATGCTAAAAAGTGGAAAGACAATCTGAAGAGCACATATAGCAGTAAAGTTGATTTGAAGCTTCCACGCTTTACATCTGCGTACACTCGTGAGTTGAACGATGTGTTGAAGTTGCTGGGAATGAATATGATGTTCGACCGTGAAAAAGCAGATTTGACAAAAATGTCCGTGGCAAAAGCTTTCGTTTCTACGGTTTTGCAGAAGGCAAAGATTGAGGTTGATGAGGAAGGTGCAAAGGCTGCAGCCGTTACGGCGGTTGAAACTGGGGAAACAGCACTTCCTCCTTCTAAGCCCATTATGTTCCATGCCAACCGTCCTTTCATGTATGCCATTGTTGAACATAGTACGGGTACCATCTTTTTCATGGGTACTTATCAAGGCAAGTAAACGGTTTTTAGACCGTTGGTAGATTGCTCTTTTATCGTAAGAAATAAAAAGGGGCGACGTTACATCAGTAGCGTCGCCCTTATAATTGATAGTTGTAATGCGTTTATCCGTAGATAATTTTTCCGTTTTCGTCTTTATATTCATCTAATCCTTTCTCGTAAGTGGCCATGGCGCGCAGGCTCATTCCCACGTTAGAGAAGCCACCATCGTGATAAAGGTTCTGCATGGTGACCTTCTTGGTGAGGTCAGAGAACATCACGATGCAATAGTCTGCACACTCTTCTGCCGATGCGTTGCCCAGTGGAGACATGCGATTGGCAAAGTCGAAGAGCTTATCCATGCCCTTAACCCCTTGACCAGCGGTGGTGAGGGTGGGCGATTGTGAGATGGTGTTGATGCGCACATGCTTCTCTCGGCCATAGATATAACCAAAGCTACGCGCAATACTTTCTAACAAAGCCTTGGCATCTGCCATGTCATTATAGCCGAAGAAAGTGCGTTGTGCGGCTACATAACTGAGCGCAACGATAGACCCATATTCGTTAATGGCATCCAATTTCTTGGCGCTTTGTATCATCTTATGGAAAGAAACAGCCGAAATATCGAGCGTCGTGTCCAGCATTTTGTAGTCCAAGTCATCGTAAGTACGATGCTTACGAACGTTGGGTGACATACCGATGGCATGCAACACGAAGTCGATTTTTCCACCAAGAATCTCCATAGACTGCTTGAACACATTCTCTAAGTCGTCCACGCTGGTGGCATCAGCGGGTATTACTTCGCAATGAAGCTTTTCGGATAAGGCGCTCACTGTGCCCATTCTCACTGCTACGGGCGTGTTTGATAATGTGATTTTAGCACCTTCTTCAACAGCTCTTTCAGCTACTTTCCAAGCGATAGATCGCTCATTAAGGGCACCAAAGATGATGCCTCTTTTTCCTGATAATAAGTTGTTACTCATATTTCTATATTAAGAGTTTGGCAACAAAGGTACTTAAAAATAATGAAATTGCTGTTTCGCCCTTATCTTTATTGATTCTGCCATCGTTCACGGAAGACAAAAGTAGTTCACTACTTTCCTCTCAAAAAAGTGGATAAATTATTATTTTTCGGGCTGTGTTTATTCCGTTAGGAGGCATGGACGAGCCACCATGGTTGCTGAAGGTGTTTGTTCTTGAATTGAGTTTGCTTGGTTGGGAGAATACAAAAGAAATACTCAAAGATATTGAAAAAGTCATGCTTGCGTGCAGTAAGAAATAAGAAATGTGAGTAAGAACGATTTCCCTCATTTCTTATGATCATTATAGATTAGAGATGCTGTATGCAGCAGAAGAGTCTCCCCATTCCCAACCAACATAAGGAACTATCCTTGCTGCTAATTTCTTGATAGGAAGTTTAATATAATTATTACCATAAAAAATGAAAATATACATAGGAAAGCGAGGTCTCTTTTAGTTCTTTTTTGTAAGAATGTGATAATGCTTTCTATGTAACAAATAAGGAGGATTATATAAAGAGGAGTCGGGCTGATAGTCAAGTTCTTTCCCTTAATACAAGATTGTATTCCAGCTATTATGGCAAAACTGGCGCAAATAAGAAGCATGAGGGTCTTCTTGCTGTTTCTTTCTTTCTCTTTGCAAATATCATAAATTTGAAAAGGGAGTAAAACTATAATGTAGAACCAAACAATCCAATTATTTGATAAAGAAGATAAGAAAGCATACATGATGTTATAGTTGGAGAATTTATATGTCAATAATACTATAAAAAAAATAAAAACTACATATAAGTGATTGATTATTTTTTCTTCTTATCTCTTTTTTTTCTGTTTCTCTTTCGGTTTTAAGGATTTCTTTTTGTTTTCTAAAGCATTGTCTTTCTTGAATTTGGTGAGCTGTTCTTTCGTTTGATGTGCATTTTGTTTCTGTTGTTCTGTCCATGCATCAATGAAACTACCCCCTTCGGTAGAAACGCCAAAGTCAAGCTCAGGCAATTCTTTTCTTTCCTTTGAGCGGTATGGAACCTTGATGATGTCCGCCGAATCGACGCGTTCTACCGTCACCATGGCAACGCCGGCTGCGAGAATTCCCAACTCTTTGGCTGCTCCCCACGACAGGTCAATAATCCTTCCTCGCGTGAATGGTCCCCTATCAGTTACCCTAACGATGACCTCTTGCTTGTTAGAAGGATTGGTCACCTTTAATAATGTTCCAAACGGATAGGTGCGATGGGCACACGTCATGCTATCATGATGCAGCCTTTCACCGCTGGCTGTGCGTGCTCCTGTCGCTTTTTTAGAATAATAAGTGGCTTTACCCTTCTGCTTTTGAGCCAGCAGAAAGGTAAAGCCTGTCAGTAGAATTAAAAATAAAATACTTATTTTTTGAAACTTCACTCTACATTGTTTAGGGTTTATACCACACCCTGTTCCAACATTGCTTGTGCCACTTTCATGAATCCAGCAACGTTAGCTCCCTTGACATAGTTGATGTATCCGTCAGGTTGTGTGCCGTATTTCACGCATTGTTCGTGGATAGAGTGCATGATGTAGTGCAACTTCTCGTCTACTTCTTCCTCGCTCCATGTGAGTCGGATAGAGTTTTGGGTCATTTCCAAACCAGAGGTAGCAACACCACCAGCATTGACAGCTTTACCCGGTGCAAAGAGTTGTCCGGCTGCAACGAACTTGTCAACAGCTTCAGCTGTACATCCCATGTTACTTACTTCTGCTACACAGAGTGGCTTGTTAGCTAAGATCTTATCTGCATCTTCACCGTTCAACTCATTTTGAGTAGCACATGTCAAGTAAATATCGGCTTTCTGCTCCCAAGGTTTCTTGCCTGCGTGGAATTCAGAGCCTGCGAATTTGTCGGCGTATGGTTTGCAAACGTCATTACCGCTGCTGCGTAATTCGAGCATATAAGCAATCTTTTCGCCGCTGATGCCATTGGGATCGTAGATGTAACCGTCAGGACCGCTGATGGTAATCACCTTTCCGCCCAGTTCTGTAGCTTTGAGAGCAGCACCCCATGCAACATTTCCGAAGCCACTGATAGCTACTGTCTTGCCCTTGATGTCAATATTGCGTGTCTGCAACATTTGGTTCACAAAGTACAAAGCACCGAATCCTGTTGCCTCTGGGCGAATGCGAGAACCACCATATTGCAAGCCTTTACCTGTAAGAACGCCTTCCCAGCGACCTACTAACTTCTTGTACTG
>CAKOVA010000026.1 GCA_934120735.1 uncultured Prevotella sp. | reverse complement strand
AGCGGCAAGAAATTCAAGAACTGCCACGGCAGAAATCTTCGATAAACATCAACGTATGAAAATGATAGATGGTTGGAATCGCTCGCAAACAGACCAGGAAAGGGCGCACAACCGTCTATCATTTTTTTTGATTCATTTGCACCCATGAACATTCAAATCAACAACTTAAAGAAAGCTTTTGGCGAGAAAATAGCCGTTGACATCCCCAACTTCGAGATTCATGATGGGGATATTCTCGGACTGGTAGGTAACAATGGAGCCGGAAAAACCACGCTGTTCAGACTACTTCTCGACCTGCTGAGGGCCGATGAGGGGCGGGTTTTGCTCCGTTTCGGACACACCGACCCGAATCAGGAGCCTGCGTTAGAAACGACAGTGAATGCCACACCGTCTGCTGAAGCTTTCACGGTAGACCCTTCCCAATCGGAAGATTGGAAGCAACATACGGGCGCCTACATCGACGAGGGATTCCTCATCGACTTTTTGACGCCAGAGGAATACTTTGAATTTATCGCCAAAGTGAATCACATTGACAAGGAACGTCTCTCTACTTTCTTGGCTTCACTGTCCAAATTCATGAATGGCGAGATACTCGGACAGAAGAAATTGATTCGCGATTTCTCTGCCGGAAACAAGCAAAAAATAGGCATCATCTCCGCTCTCATCGCACAACCAAAGCTACTAATCCTTGATGAACCTTTCAATTTTCTGGATCCTTCGAGTCAGAACTTCTTGAAACGCTTGTTGCTGAACTATCATCAAACAACGGGAGCCACCATCCTCGTGAGCAGTCACAACCTGCAACACACGGTGGAAATATCCAATCGAGTGGCGCTGATGGAGAAAGGTTCCATCATCAAGGATCTGCCCAACATCCACGGACAGGCCGAAAAAGAATTGGAAGATTATTTCAATGGGACGCAGGATGCAGCCGAATGAACACGAAAAATGTTGATTACATGATGCGCGAACGAGCGTATGCTTGACGTAAATAAGATGCAACCCAGCAAACACAAGCAATGATCACGTACATGAGTGCTAACTGCCAAAGATTGATGTGAATGCCTTCAACGCTCGCTCCCGGCCAGGATGCGAGGAAGGAAAGATAATGATTGAGCACACGGGTCATCCACGTTAGTGCGACAGCCACGACATTTTGCAACAACGGTGCAAAGGACAAGGCGAACAAAAGACAGGAGATATAGAGGATGAGAACGGTCAATGGGATGGCCAACAGGTTGGTAAGAAGGAAGTAACACGAAAAACGACCAAAATAATAGGCCACCAACGGAGCCGTACCTATCTGTGCCGCCAACGATACAGCCATCATTCCCCACAACTTTCTCACAACGGCAGACCTGGCAAGGATGGCTTCAGGCATCCAACGCTCAATGGGTCGATAAAGCAACAGAATGGCCGCAACAGCCATAAAAGACAGTTGAAAGCCTACATCCCATAAGCTCAGCGGATGCAGCAGCAACATCACGATGGCCGTAAGTGACAAGGCATTGAGCGACATCTTATCGCGGTTGAGCAGTGACACCAATGAATAAACGGTGAGCATGATGGCCGAACGCATGACACTTGATGACATTCCCGTTAAAAACACATAGACCCAAACGGTCAATACCACGAAAGCAAGACTGAAAACACGCCGCAACCCTCGTCCACCCAGCACCAAGACAAGCAGTCCGTAGATGATGCTAAGATGCAAACCTGACAGGGCCAAGACATGAGAAGCACCCGAAATGGAAAAGATTTCCTTGGTTTGTTTGGACAAAAACGACTTTTCTCCCAACGTCATGGCAGCCAAGACGGCATAATTTTGATCATCAAAACCATGGGCAGCATAATGACTCAGCAGTTTTTCTCGCACCTTTTGCGCCTTCAAACGCAACCGTTCGAACCGAGGCATGCACGTCAAATCAAGCTGACATTGCACCCAATAACGATGATAGATGAACGTTTGCGCCCGATAACCCCGTATCGCCATCCACCGTTGATAATTGAAATGACGGACTGAGGGATAACTCCGAATGGGCTGAAAGGCCGAACGAAACCTAATTCCATCGCCCACTTTCAAAGCTTCATAACGCCTTTCAACGGTATCGCGCAATATCGATGCCCTCACTTTTTGACCGGATAAAGGGCCGGAAAGGACATATAAATCGCACTGAACCACTTTACCTCTCACCATTGGAGTGGTCATCACGACGGCTTCAGACACATGTTCTTCTTCGGAAATGGGTTCAGCCAGTCGGTTTTTCTGCATGGTCATGAGCAGCATGCCGATGCACATCACGGTGAAAAGAATGGCCACTCCCTGCGCTGTTTTCCATCGATAGCAAGCTAATGCAATCAATAAGGCAGATGAAGTGACAGCCAACCACAGCCATGTTGGCACGACAAACCCGAAAGAGTCGCCTGCAACAAGACCAACAATCAATGCCAAGGCAACCCTAAAGAGGGGATAAAGTTGCAGCCAGTCACGCACTTTCATTCATCATTGTCCATCAAATTGATTCGTAGTTGTCGGCAGATTATTCATAATCATCAATCACACGATTGGTAAACTCCATCATGGGTTGAGCCACCTTGAATAACTCTGTCATGGGTTCTATCCAACCATTTCCTTCAAAGAAATCATCTTCAACCCGATGCCAGCAAGCATAATCCTTCATTCGAAGATAGTCAATAAACTCATAATCGGCCGGAAAACCCTTTGGACAGGTCTTCAATCGGCTGATTCCAAAGCCCTTGTCCGATGCCTGTTCATCACTCCACGAACCCTGAGTGGCATAACCAAAGAAATGAACAAACTTGCCATTCTCCACACACCTTCGCCACTCGTCAATGTTGCCCATCATCTCATTGCGGCAAGAGGTCAAGATATGGGTGGGCAACCAATAGGCTCCAGCCGACAACAGGCAATGGCCTGGCTGCAGATGGATGTAGTAACCAGCATGCAAAGACTTACGACCTTTAGCGCTGATGTATGCGCCAAAATGTCTTTTATAGGGCGATTTGTCGGGCGAGAAACGTGTGTCACGATTAAAACGAAAGCATGCTTCCTTGGCTGTTACATGCGATACGGAGGCATCAAACTTAGAGATGGCTGCGATAGCTCGCTCCACTCCCTCCTCAAAATCGTTGCGACAAGCCAAATAATCGTCTTTATGGGCTTGATACCAGTCACGATTATTGTTCTTGGCAATATGTTCTAAATATTTTAAAATGCGTTGGATATTCATATAATCGATGTTTTGAAGATATACGATGCTAATATCAAAGATGGTTTAGGCAAGTTTCAAAGACGACTCATGCAAGTTTCAAAGACGACTCATGCAAGTTTGGAAGATGTCAATCGCTTAGGACAAACCTCCTCAAATTGGCACTTTTCACACTTGGGACGCTGACTTTGACAAATGTATCTGCCATGCAAAAGCAGCCAATGGTGCGCACTTGACACATCCTCTGCAGGGATGTACTTCATCAATTCAAGCTCAACTTTCAAGGGCGTGTTGGCCTTTTGTGGCACTAACCCCATGCGATGGCTCACTCTGTAGACGTGAGTGTCAACCGCAATCTTTGCTTTTCCATACCAAACGGCTTGCACTACGTTGGCCGTCTTGCGTCCTACGCCAGGCAATTTCACCAAATCGGCGGTATTGTCTGGCACTTCTCCGCCGAAATCGCTTACTAACATTTGCGCCATCTCCACCAAATGTCGTGATTTAGCATTAGGATAACTCACGCTGCGCACATATTCCAACACCTCTTCTGGCATTGCCTGTGCCATCGACCGTGCGTCAGGATAACGCTGAAACAACGCCGGTGTTACCTGATTGATGCGCTTATCGGTGCATTGCGCACTTAACAATGTAGCAACCAACAGCTGAAAAGCCGACCCAAACTCAAGTTCGGTCGTAACGATGGGCGTTGTTTTTCTGAAATAATCGAGAATATATTGATATCTTTCCTTTCGTGTCATATCACAAAAATACGAAACATTTCACAATTCACCAAGCCCTGGAAGCGTTTTCACACACCGCAACATCAAAGTTATTCGATAAAAAAAATGTGACCAAACTCAGGTATCTCACCGAATTTAGTCACATCTTTTTATGAATTGATAAGTTTAATAAGCATCCTCGTGTTTAATCTCTTCTTTCGTGATTTTCTTGCTATCCATGGCATACCATACATAAACAATATAAGCAAGGACGAATGGAATGAAGAGTGAAACAATGGCCATGGTGCGCAATGTAAATTCACTACTACTACTGTTCATAATGGTTAGTGAACTCTGCAAATCGGCATTAGAAGGATAATAAGCTGTATTGTTCCAACCCGCTATGAGCAATAGAACCAAAACAACCAAGACTACGCCGATACCTGCCGGCCAAATACCTTTGATATAGGTATTACTCAACACGGTCTTGACAATGCCGAACAGCAGCAATACCACACCAATAAGCAACACAATAGCAAGATACCACATGTCTAACAGGTTGTATAGATACTTCATCGACTCCATGGAAATCACGCCAGTGGCTGGGTCATAGGCGAAACCATCCTTCAATAAGGTTCTAATTAAGAACGGAAGGAACAGCAACAAGAATGCACCTGTGTTGTAAATAAGATGCTTACGGCTGCGAGCGCGCAGTGTATCATCAGCCACATTATTAATAATGTAGAGCAAACCCAAGATGCGAGCCAAGAAGAATACGGCCAAACCCAGCACTACATTCCATATATCCAACAACGCATCCAAACCATGACTGTAGTTAGCCCACCTGCTAATCACCGGTGCCATGCCATTGGTGATGTTAATCTTGTCGACCAAGAAGTTAGAACCGTTGAAGAATGTTGCAACGGCACCACCCAACAAAACAGGGCCCAGAATACCATTGATGACCAAGCACCACTGGAAAGTCTTCACGCCTAAGATGTTTCCCAATTTGTTTTGAAACTCATAGCTCACCGCCTGAACAACAAACGAGAAGAGAATAATCATCCACAACCAATAAGCACCGCCGAAGCTGGTACTGTAAAACAAAGGAAACGATGCAAAGAAAGCACCGCCAAAGGTAACCAACGTCGTGAAAGTGGTTTCCCACTTGCGCCCCGTACTGTTGACAACCATCCTACGCTCTTGTTCGGTCTTACCCAGGTTGAACACCAAAGAGTTAGCACCCTGAACAAACATCAAGAATACCAGTAAGGCTCCTAACAAAGAAACGAGAAACCACCAGTAATGCTGTAAAAAACTATATGTAATCATTGTATTACCTTTCTTATTTATAATTCAACCTGATTTGACATTTCACTATTCTCGGGACCTTTCTTAATAGCCTTGCAAAGAATGCTGATCTCGACAGCCAACATGGTGGTGAAGAGAATCAAGAATATAAAGAAGGTGACAATAACCGAACTCGGTTTAATGTCAGACACGGCAACCCATGTCGGCAACATATCCTGAATGGTCCAGGGTTGACGGCCAAACTCAGCCACTAACCAACCTGATTGAGAGGCCAGGTAAGCGCATGGCAACAGCACGATGCCCGAAATCAACAACCAGCGATGCTTGATAATGTCTTTCTTGTAAACGATGAAAAGCGAACAGATAAAGAACAAAATCAACAACATACCGATGCCAACCATCACTCTGAATGCCCAAAAGTTCACTGGAATGAACGGAACGACTTGGTGGGGTGATTTTACATAGCCATAACCAAAATAAGGCATGTTGTCTTTCAGAATCTGCTTGGTGGCTTCATCCTTCTTACCTGAACGATAATCTTGCAGCGCTGCAATGGCCATCTGGCCTCGTTTCATTTTTTCTTCTACCGAGATAACCTTCGTTCCGTCTGGTTTAGTATAACCATTCAGCAGGTCATTCACGCCAGGCACATATCCGTTGGCGTCTAAGGTTGCCAAGAATGACAAGCCATTAGGCACAGCCATCTTCATCGGTGGCTCTTGTTGGTTCACATAGTCGGGTTGCTTAAATGGGTTGACTGCTGCAAAGACCGCCAGTCCCTGGCCCGTTCCACCATTATAAAGTGCTTCCATCGAAGCCAGTTTCATAGGCTGCACTTTTCCGACCTGGATGGCTGAACTGTGTCCGGTAATCAATGTTAATGCCACAGCCACCAAGCCAAAGATACTACCTATCTTCATACTTTCGACAGCCAACTTGTGTTCACGATTCTTAAGTAAGTACCAACTACTTACGGCTACAGTAAACACAGCACCGATAATCCATGTAGAGGTCACGGTATGGCAGAACTTGTCCACGGCAAAGGGCGACAAGGCCACGTCCATAAACGAGTTCATCTCAAAGCGCATGGTATCTGGATTAAACTCCTGTCCAATGGGCAACTGCATCCAAGCGTTAGCTACCAAAATCCACCACGCAGAGATAGTAGCTCCTAACCCCGTGAGCCATGTTGAAGCAAGGTGGAAACCAGGAGACACTTTCTTCCATCCAAAGAACATCACCGCCACGAAGGTAGCCTCCATGAAGAAAGCGATGATACCCTCGACAGCCAACGGAGCACCGAAGATGTCACCTACAAACCACGAGTAGTTGCTCCAGTTGGTACCAAATTCGAATTCCAAGATGAGTCCCGTTGCCACACCCATGGCAAAGTTAACGCCAAACAATTTTTGCCAAAACCGCGCCGCATCCTTCCAAAAAGGGTCGCGGGTACGATAGTAGCGTGTTTCCATAATTCCCATAACGACGGCAAGACCAAGCGTTAATGGAACAAAAAGCCAGTGATAAATGGCTGTTAAAGCAAATTGGGCACGCGACCAGTCGATCGTTTGTGCCGAAATGTCTAATAACAGATTGTGCATAATGTAATGTATTTAATGAATGTTTCGTTTAATCATCTCGGTAGATACGAATTCTGCTTCATCGCCTTTTTGCGAGTTCTGTTTGATGAAATCAGGAAAGAAGAATAATTTCAGAATAGCGAACATGATGAAGAGTTTAATCAAAATGACAGCCCATAGTGTTTTACCTACGGTCATGTGCTTAAAGCCATCATAGTACAAATCAAAAGCTCGATAAATAAAGCTGTTTTTATTCATAGTACAGTAGTTTTCGGGTGTAAAGTTAATAAAATATATGTAAAGTTGTACTTTTTCGTAAAAAAAATTATTCACAACGTTGAGAGAAACAAATTCAAGCCGACATGGATGAATGATTTTTCTTGACAACGAACCTCCAAATCCTGGGCGTATTTGCAAGCAACGCAGTCTTGGCTGGCAAATACGGCAAGCATGAGCCACTTTCATACATCTTTGTTACACAACTACTTACACACACTATCAATCTATAACACTCCATCATTTAAGCTTTGAGATGCCAAAAGCATAGCTTTTAGGCAGCAATAGCAATGCTCTTGGCGATGTATCCGCATGCTTTTAGTCCGATAGAGCATGCAGATGACAAGACAAAAGGATGCTTCTGAGCGGACAAAATCAATATTTTTGTGTAAAAAAACGTTTTTTCTTCCAAAATTGTTGCCTGCTTGCATCCGCTGTGCCTATTGATTTTTTCCAGATGAACAGTTTACAACAGCTGTTTTTTGGGCAAAAAACGATGAAAATATCTGACAAATTCTTCTATTACGCCTCTGCATCACAGCAGTGACACGAGATTGGCGCATACCTCCAGTTCACCATGCAGCATTCTCCTACCCGGCCGAGGGAGTATTTTACTAAGCCCTCGGATTTAGGACTGGCGATTGAATTTATTGCTATAAAAAGGCTCTGAGTATTCTCGCAGAAAATGAGTAAATTAGGTGTAAAAAATTACTCAAAAACAGCTATGCCTTGAGGAAAGTTACAAAAATGCACACACGCACACGCTTTACATTTATATATCATTGATTATATGCAAGCCATAGACACATAAATAAGAGCGAGTGAGAGTGTGCGGGGCATATTTTATAACTGACATCTAGATTGTGCTGCCACTGCAACCTCCCTCTTAAAGGCTAAATTTTATGAATCGCAGACTGTAACTTTATGATTTTTTCAACATCCTATGCGACTTCTCCTTAGCGAATGCCCGCATGTCCACAGCCACATCATATTCGTCAACGATTTCCACACCGGTCATGGTTTCTATGACATCTTCCATTGAAACCACACCACGCAGACAGCCGTATTCATCGAGGATGATGGAGATATGCTCGCGTTTCTCCAGCATCTTCTCCCATATCTGATATACCGAATCGTCCTCGTTGAAGGAAAGGATGGGACGCACAAGATCCGAGAGCTTGGTTTCAAATTTATCTTCCGACAATTCCTTCAGCACCACGTCCTTCAACACGTAGCCGATGACATAATCCTTACTATTGTCGTATACTGGTATGCGTGAGAAGTTCCATGCCTGTTGCTCGTAAAACTCCTTGATGGTTAGGTTCACGTTTGCTGTTTCAACCACAACGGAAGGCGTCATTATCTCTCTTGCCTTCACTCCTATCAGGCGGATGCAACTCTTGATGATCTTACTTTCTGATTCACGGAAAATACCCTCCGTGGTACCAACGTCAACCATTGCCGACACTTCTTCGCGGCTTACCGAAGCCTGATGATTCTTCGGAGTGAACACCTTTGTGATGAGTTCCGAGAGTAGTACAAGCGGATAGGTTATGAAGATGAGTACATGGATGATCTTGGTAGACGGCATGGCGAGCGAACGCCAGTACGAAGCACCGATGGTCTTGGGGATAATTTCAGAAAACACAAGAATCAACAGCGTCAGAATAGCCGATATCAGTCCGAAGTATTCATCGCCAAACACCTTGATTGACTCGGCGCCCACTCCTGCAGAACCGATGGTATGCGCTATGGTGTTGAGTGAAAGAATGGCTCCAACAGGACGGTCCACGTTGACTTTATACTGTTTCATCAAGGAGGCTGTCTTACTGCCTTGACTCTCCTTCATTGAGATATACGACATCGGAGTGGATAGGAGTACCGCCTCGAGGATGGAACACAAAAATGAAAGTGACAAAGCACCTAATAAAAATAATATGATTAAGCCCATTAAATAATTTATTCGTTAATAATAAGTTGTCTGAAAAGTGCTTAGACAACTTGCTATAATCGAAGAGCCTGATGGTGCATGTATAATCGATATGTCATATCGGGAGCTAAGGTAACAAGTTTAATGGTACATTAAAGTATATGATGTCAAATATTTATTATATTTAACCAAATCCCATTAAGTTTTATATAGTCTTTACTAAAATGTTTTGATAAGAAGGTCTCTAATAAGATGCCCCACTTGTTCTTCCAGACAGCCAAACCATTACACCTCTGCATGGAAGCAGTGAAACAAGAGTGGCGCATACCTCCAATTCACCATGCAGCATCCCCCTGAGTAGAAGGAATCGCATCTCATCCTACAACGGAATACAAGGCTTGAGGCGCAAGAAATGTGCTTTGCAAAGTTTATTTTTCTCAAATATCATTAAAAACAAGCCGAATGGGCATTTTGTTTTTTATTTTTTTTGCCAATCAACATTAAATATCTAAATTTGCAAAGACAATTATTAAGTAAAATTACCTATGAAGAAAAAGGTAGTCATTCCGATAATCGTTTTCATGATTTTACTCGTTGCAGGCATTGTGTATCTTGCCTACAACTTGAACAAACAACAACAGCATAACCAGGAGATGCAAGAGTTGGCCGAGCTGGACAAGCAGGAGATGGAAAACGAATATCAACGATTTGCCGATCAATATAGTGAGATGAAGACACAAATCAGCAACGATTCCATTGTCGCTCAGCTCACCAAAGAACAGGAAAAGACCGAGCGGCTTTTGAATGAGCTGAAGCAAGTAAAGAGCAATGACGCTCGTGAAATTGCCAGGTTGAAAAAAGAATTGGCCACTGTGCGCGCCGTCCTGCGCAGCTATGTGATGGAAATCGACTCGCTGAACCGGCTCAATCAAAACCTGACCAAGGAAAATACCCGCATCAAGGGAGAATATGAAGCTGCCAACCGACAAATAGAAGGATTGAGCACTGAAAAGGCAAACCTGTCGGAGAAGGTGGCCATCGCAGCACAATTGGATGCCACTGGCATTAACCTATCCCTTCGTGACAAACGAGGCAGGGCAACCAAGCGGTTGAAAAAGGCCAAGACCCTGCAAGTGGATTTCAGCATTGCGAAAAACGTTACTGCCACCAATGGCATGCGTACGCTGTATGTGCGCATCGTAGCACCTACGGGAAGCGTGCTGGGCGGAGCCGGTACATTCCCATACGAGAACAAGAATTTGCAGGCTACTGCAAAAAAAACCGTGGAATACGGCGGTCAGCAAACCAATGTCACAGCCTATTGGAACATAGACCAAGCCATGGTCTCGGGTACATATCAGGTGAGCATCTTTGCAGAAGGTAACATGATAGGATCACGAAGTTTTACATTAGATTAGCAGTTGAATGAATCGATGATGAACAGACTTTATACTACACTGGTTCTGATGGGTACGCTGTTGCCTGTTCATGCGCAAACGACACTGTCGCTTGACAGTTGTCGGGCCATGGCCTTGCGCAACAACAAGCAGCTGAATGTAGCCAAGCTCCAACAGGACGTCGCCAGAAACATGCGAAAATCCCTGAGAACAAAATATCTGCCGAAAATCGATGCGATGGGTGGATATGAATTTGTCAGTAAGGAAATTTCACTACTCAACGACCAACAGAAAGCTGGATTTGCCAACTTGGGCACCAACATCAGCAACGGCTTGGGATCCAATTTATCCACCATGATTGGCGGATTGGTACAACAAGGGGTTCTCTCTCCGCAAATGGCACAGCAACTGGGCTCTCTGATGCAAAACCTGGGTGGCACCATCAGCCAAGCTGGAAACGCCATAGGCAACAGCATCAATGAGGCCTTGAAGACAGACACCCGGCAAGTATGGGCAGGAACGGTGATGGTGAAGCAGCCCATCTACATGGGAGGAGCCATCATCGCAGCCAACAACATTGCAGACATCAACGAACAGATGGCTGCCAACGACCTGTCGCAACGTACACAGAACACTCTTTACGACATCGACCACGCCTATTGGCTGGTGGTGTCATTGAGACAAAAGCAAAAACTGGCCAACAGCTATCAAGAGCTCGTCAAGAAGCTCAGCTCCGACGTTCATAAGATGATTGAGCAAGGTGTGGCCACACGTGCGGATGGTTTGAAAGTAGATGTGAAAGTGAACGAAGCAGACATGCAGGTGACACAGGCCGAAAACGGAGTTGCCCTCGCCAAGATGTTGCTTTGCCAATTGTGTGGGCTACCCTTGGACGAGAACATCCAATTGGCTGACGAAAATGCCGAGTTGCTGTCCCCAGGAATGACCATTGAGGCCAATCAGGCGATTGACATCACCACTACCCGCCCGGAATTGCGCTTACTGCAAAACGCCGTTGACATCAGCAAACAGAACACTCGGCTCATCCGGGCAGCCTACCTGCCACATGTAGCACTCACAGGTGGCTATTTCATCTCAAATCCAAATATGTTCAATGGCTTCCAGCGAAAGTTCTCGGGTGCATGGAATGTGGGAGTCATTATTCAGGTGCCGGTGTGGAACTGGTTTGAGGGTGCCTATAAAGTGCGTGCCACCAAGACGGCCACCAGCATCGCCGAGCTCACCATGAGCGACGCACAAGAAAAGATAGAACTGCAAATCGCACAAAGCAGATTCAAGGTGAAAGAGGCCAATAAAAAGCTGGCCATGGCCTTAAAGAATATTTCAAGCGCAGAAGAAAACCTGCGCAGTGCTAATCTGGGATTCAAAGAAGGTGTCATGGAATCGACGGATGTCATGGCTGCGCAAACAGCATGGCAGAAAGCTCAAAGTCAAAAAATAGAAGCAGAAGTAGAAGTTAAATTAGCCCAAGTAAACCTCAACAAGGCGCTTGGCATCTTACAATAATAAATATCATGTCGGCAAAATCACAACACAACAACATTTTACTGGCGATCATTGGATTCGCTACAGTTGTCATTCTCGTGGCCATCATCGGTTTTTTCACGTTAGGAAAAAAGCCAGAGATTGTTCAAGGCGAAATTGAAGTGTCTGAATACCGCGTTTCAAGCAAACTGCCTGGGCGCATCTTGGAACTAAGAGTCAAGGAAGGTGATTACGTCCGGGTGGGCGACACGCTGGCCATCCTGGAGGCTCCCGAGGTGAATGCGCAGGAAAAGGCCGCCGAAGCCCAACAACAGGCTGCCGCCGCCATGAGCGACATGGCAGACAAAGGAGCCAGAAAAGAGCAGATTCAAGCTGCTTATCAATTGTGGCAACAGGCATTAGCGGCGGCAGATATCGCCCAGAAATCGTACGAACGTGTGCAAAACCTTTTTGACCAAGGGGTGATGAGTGCTCAAAAGCGCGACGAAGCCTTTGCTGGCTATAAGGCACGCGAAGCACAGGTGAAGGCGGCCAAGAGCCAATATGACATGGCCAAGAACGGTGCTCGCGAAGAAGAGAAACGCGCTGCGAAGAAACAAGCTCAAGCAGCTGAGGGAGCCGCCAATGTGGTTCGATCGCTATTGAGAGAAACCGTTCAGATATCCAACGTAGAAGGTGAAGTCAGCAGCATATATCCTAAGGAAGGCGAACTGGTGGGTACAGGATCGCCCATCATGAGCATTTCCATCATGAAAGACCTTTGGGGAACCTTCAATATCCGTGAAGACCAGCTTAAAGGCATGAAGGTAGGCGATACTTTTAAGGCTTATGCACCCGCTTTCAACAAAGAGATCAACATGAAAGTGTTCTACATCAAGGACCAAGGGTCATACGCTGTTTGGAAAGCCACCAAGACCAATGGGCAATATGACTTGAAAACATTTGAGGTAAAAGCACGTCCTACCCAAAAATTTGAGGGTCTTCGTCCAGGAATGTCGCTCGTCATCAAGGAGTCATAAACGAGATTTTCAGAATTGTGTAGATGTTGGTTCCAGTTCATTGCAGCTGAATCAGGTCTGCAAGAGAATCGCGACACCTTCCCATGGTTCATCACCACAACTGTCCATCACATAGGATTCATCACGTAGATACATGTTTAAAAAAATAATACAGATTGCCTTTCGCGAATGTGGAATATTGCTACATAATCCCATCTATGGATTCTGCATGGTGATATTCCCCATCCTGGTCATCATCTTTTTTACATCCTTGATGAACGAAGGCCAACCCGTGAAGATGCCTGTCGGCGTGGTTGACTTGGACAACACGACCACTTCGCGCAAGCTGATTCGCAATCTTGACTCCTACCAGATGAGCCATGTCGTGGCACATTATTCCAACATGAACGATGCCCGGCAGGCTATCCAGCGCAACGAGATATATGCTTTTCTGCTCATTCCGAAAGGCATGACAAGCGACCTCACCAGTGCACGCCAACCAAAAATCTCTTTTTATTACAGCAGTGTGTCACTCGTAGCTGGCTCTACGCTGTACAAGGATTTGAAAACCATTACGACGCTCGGTTCGGCAGGAGTTGCTTCTGCCAAACTAACAGCCATGGGGAAGACCAATGACGAGGTTAGAACCTTCTTACAGCCCATCGCCATCGACCTGCACATGATCAACAATCCATTGGCCAACTACAATGTTTACCTCTCCACGACCATGATTCCAGGCGTATTGCTCATCTTCATGTTTCTCATCTCTGCCTATTCCATTGGTACGGAACTCAAGTTCAAAGAATCAAAGAAGTGGCTGGCCATGGCTGACAACAACATTTATGTGGCCATTGCAGGAAAGATGCTGCCGCAAACCATCATCTTCCTAACCATCTTCTACGCCTTTGAATTCTACATCTACTATGTCCTGGGCTTTCCACACCCAGGCGGTCTCTTTCCCATCTTGTTGCTCGGACTGCTCACGGTGCTGGCAGGACAAGGCTTTGGCATCTTTGCTTTTGGTCTGGTACCCTCACTGCGCATGTCCATGAGTGTGTGCTCACTCTGGGCCGTACTGGGCTTTACGGCCAGCGGTGCCACATATCCGGTATTCTCCATGAGCCCGATGATTGAGGCCATGGCACAACTATTCCCTCTCAGGCACTACTACATGATTTACCAACAGTGCATCTTCAACGGCTTCCCGCTGGCAGACGCTTGGTTCAATCTCCTGGCACTGTGCATCTTCATCATACTGCCGATATTCACCCTGCGCAACATCAAGCGAGCCATGCTCACCTATGTATATATACCTTAACAGGACGTAAGATAAACAAAGCAACCCAATAGAAGTTTAAAGACAAGAAACAAGCAAACATGAACGAAAGTTTCTTCCAGAGAATCAAAGAAGGCATCCAGGATATGTGTTATATCTGGGTCAAGGAGATACGCTCTTCCGTGACCGATGAAGGCGTGCTGATTTTTTGCATCTTGGTGCCACTTCTCTATCCTCTTGTCTATTCCTGGGCTTACACGAACGAAGTGACACGCGAAGTGCCCGTTGCTGTTGTTGACTTCTCCAAATCACAACTTAGCCGTCAGTTCATTCGTTCGGTAGACGCTTCGCCCAGCACCGACGTGACTTACCATGTAAACAGCTTAAACGAAGCACGTGAACTGGTAGCTCGACAAAAAGTTCATGGCATCCTGTATTTTCCCGCAGACTTCTCAAACAAACTATACCGAGGGCAACAATCCCACGTCAGCCTTTACTGCGACATGAGCCTGATGCTCACCTATAAAGCCATTTATCAAAGTACACAGGAGGTGGCCAGCATACTGAACACCGAGCTGCAGCTGCAACATGCGGGCGGATACACCAACCGAGATGATGAGATTGCAGCACAACCTCTGGCCGTGGACGATGTTCAAATATTCAATTCGACAGGCGGATACGGCAATGCGCTCATCCCCGGTGTGCTGATGATGATCATGCAGCAGACGCTGTTGTTGGGCATCGGTCTGGCTGCAGGAACGGCCAGGGAGAACAATCGCTACAAAGACCTTGTACCCATCAGCAGGCATTACAATGGCATATTCCGCATCGTCATGGGAAAATCCATGGCTTACTTCATGCTCTATGCAGTCATCGGAGCTTACCTGTCACTGATAGTGCCCAGGCTTTTCGGCTTTACTACCCTTGCGTCTGGAGCTGCACTGTTGAGTTTGCTCGTTCCATACATCCTGGCTTGCATCTTCTTCGGCATGGCCTTGTCGTGTATGGTTCGCTATCGCGAGAACGTCATCCTACTGGTTGTTTTCACATCCATCCCCCTATTATTCATGACAGGCATTTCATGGCCTCAACACAACATACCTGGAATTTGGCAAGGTGTGTCCTATCTGTTCCCATCCACCTTCGGAGTTAGAGGATTCTTGCGCATCAATGGCATGGGAGCCACGCTGGCTGACATCAAAACAGAATACCAAGTTTTATGGGTGCAGGTACTGGCCTATTTCCTACTCACCTGTCTGGTTTACCGCTATCAGATCATCCATACTCGTCGTCATGCCTTGGAACGCATCGCACGGTTGAAACAAAAAGCAAAAGAAGCGATAGAGAGAAAGGAAAGACTGGCCAGCGAAAAATCCGAATAAAGGTAAAAGGTTCGTCATCGGACATCCGTATCCTCCAATCATTTCACAAATGCCGATGTCACATTTTTTAAGTCTTTCACCCCACTTGTTTTAATTGTTTTTGCGTACCTTTGCAAAATATAGGTTGTTACGTTGACCATCAACGAGTTTTTTGCTTACAAATAGCATAACAAGCAAAGAAAGGACAGCCTATCAATAGGATGCAAAATTATTATTCATCATTATATCAATGAAACAATTCAGATTAGTAGATAATGTGGTTGGATGGGTTGCCTTCCTCGTGGCTGCCATCACCTACTGTCTTACTGTAGAGCCGACAGCCAGCTTCTGGGACTGTCCAGAGTTCATCACCACAGGTTACAAACTGGAAGTAGGGCATCCGCCGGGGGCACCATTCTTCATGCTTACGGCCAATCTCTTCACGCAGTTTGTGAGTGATCCATCTAAGGTGGCCCTCATGGTCAACATCATGAGCGCGCTGCTGAGTGCCGTCACGGTACTGTTCCTGTTTTGGACTATTACGCACCTCACGCGCAAGCTTATCCTGAAAGACTGGGACAGTCTGTCACTGGGAAAACTCATCGCCATCGAGGCATCAGGCATGGTGGGCGCACTGATCTACTGTTTCAGCGACACGGCATGGTTCTCGGCTGTCGAGGGCGAGGTGTATGCCTACTCATCGGCATTCACGGCTGTTGTATTCTGGCTCATCTTGAAATGGGAAGACCACGCTGACGAACCACACAGCGACCGTTGGCTGCTGCTCATCGCCTACATGACGGGGCTATCCATCGGCGTACACCTGCTCAACCTGCTGTGCATCCCGGCCATTGTGCTGGTGTTTGTGTACCGCAAGTTCCCCGACATCGAGGTCAAGGGCTCACTTATTGCCCTGCTTGGTTCGTTTGTCATAGTGGCTGGTGTGCTGTACGGACTCATCCCGGGCATCATCACTGTGGGCGGATGGTTCGAGCTTTTCTTCGTCAACACGCTCGGCATGCCGTTCAACACAGGTACCATCGTGTACATCCTATTGCTGGTTAGCACTGTGGTGTGGGCCATCTACGAAAGCTATGTGGGACGAAGCAACCGCCGCATGAATATTGCATTCATGCTGTCGGTGGCCATGTTGGGCATCCCGTTCTACGGCTATGGCTGGAGTGCGGTGTGCATCGGCGTGGTAGTGTTGGCCCTGCTGTGGTTCGTACTCAACTATACAAACAAGGTTGAGAAGAAGCGAGTGCCGCTCATCAGCGCGCGCATCAAGAACACTGTGCTACTGGGACTGCTGATGCTCATGATAGGTTACTCGAGCTATGCACTCATTGTGATACGCTCGGCAGCCAATCCGCCGATGGATCAGAACTCACCCGAGGATATTTTCACATTAGGTAAATACTTGAGTAGAGACCAATATGGCTACCGTCCGCTCTTCTACGGACAGGCTTATACCTCCCAAGTAAAGCTTGATGTGCAGGGCAACCAATGCATTCCCAGTATGACCGAGGGAGAACCCATATACGCACAGAAGGAAAAAGCAAGTAAGGACGAGAAGGACTCATACTTTGTTGTGACGCACAACTCCAAATACATCTACGCACAGAACATGCTCTTCCCGCGCATGCACTCGTCAGACCACGCCACGGCTTACGAGAGTTGGATGGGCGGAGTAGACGGTACACAGGTGCCATACGACCGCTGTGGTGAAAACATCATGGTGAAAATGCCAACGCAATGGGAGAACCTGCGCTTCTTCTTGAGCTACCAGTGCAACTTTATGTACTGGCGGTACTTCATGTGGAACTTCGCTGGTCGCCAGAATGGCATACAGGGCAACGGCGAACTGGAACACGGCAACTGGATTTCGGGCATTCCATTGATTGACAATCCACGACTGGGCGACCAGAGCAAGCTGCCCGATGAGCTGAAAAACGACAAGGGACACAACGTGTACTACATGCTACCGCTGCTACTGGGACTCATCGGACTGTTCTGGCAGGCATGGCGTGGCAAACGAGGCATCCGTCAGTTCTGGGTGGTATTCTTCTTGTTCTTCATGACAGGATTGGCCATCGTGATCTATCTGAACCAGACACCATTGCAGCCTCGCGAACGTGACTACGCCTATGCGGGATCGTTCTACGCCTTCGCCATCTGGTGTGGCATCGGCGTGGCAGCCATCATCGACCTGCTGAAGAAGTATCTCAATAAATTCAACGAGACGGTACTGGCTGCCATTGCAGGCGTAGTCTGTTTGCTGGTACCCGTGCAGATGGCCAGCCAGAACTGGGACGACCATGACCGAAGCGGGCGGTACACCTGCCGCGACTTCGGGCAGAACTACCTGATGACCTTGCAGGATAAAGGCTACCCAATACTCTTCACCAATGGCGACAACGACACCTTCCCACTTTGGTACAACCAGGATGTGGAGGGCGTACGAACCGACGCCAGGGTATGTAACCTGAGCTATCTGCAGACCGACTGGTACATTGACCAGATGAAGCGGCCGGCCTACGACTCGCCATCTGTACCTATCAGCTGGCCAAGATTGGACTATTGCTCGGGAACCAACGAGGCTGTGCCCATCCAAAGCGGTTGGAAGAAAGAGCTGGAGCAATACTACAGGGATTATCCCGAAGAGGCCAGGAAGCAATTCGGCGATGAGCCGTTCGAACTAAAGAACATCATCAAGTACTGGATGCGGTCGAAAGACGAGGACAGGCACGTTATCCCCACCGACACGGTATATGTGACCATCGACAAAGAGGCCGCGAGGAAGAGCGGTATGATGATGGCTTCCGACACTATTCCTGACAAGATGATTATCTCTTTGGTTGGCAAACGTGCGCTGCATAAAGGCGAAATGATGATGCTGGAGATGATTGCTGAATGCGGATGGACACGACCTATCTACGTCGCCACAACCGTTGCCGCCAGATATTACATGAACCTGGGCGACAACTTCGTGAGCGAAGGACTGGTAAACCGCATCACACCTTTCACCACCAACAAGCCCGGCGTGAAGAACTTCGACACCGAAAAGGCTTACAACAACCTCATGAACCGCTACAAGTACGGCGGACTGGAGAAGAAAGGCCTCTACATCGATGAAACCACCATGGGTATGTGCGTGACTCACCGACGCCTATTCGCACAGCTGGCTACAGAGCTACTCAAGGAAGGCAAGACCGATAAAGCTGCCAAGGCTTTGGCCAAGGCCGAACGTGTAATACCAGAATACAATGTACCGATAAGCTGGAAGAGCGGCTCCCTGGACATGGCACGCGCCTATGTGCTGCTGGGACAGAAAGCAAAGGCAAAGCATATCCTTCAAAAACTATGGAAAGACCATACGCAATATGCAGACTGGTACCTTAGTTTGGATGGCACTAGATTCCTTGCATCACAAGAAGATTGCATGCTATACTTCCAACTCATGATGGAAGTGAACAAGATTACGTCACTCTTCGACACCGCATGGGCCAAAAAACAAATGGACGAATTGAACCGACGGTACAACCTATATGCACGAAAAGGCGGTCGCACTTTAGAGTGATTCATGATAAATGTTGATGCCGGGACACAAACATGTCAGTCAGACTAATTGGTTCTCGGCATCAATTCTTAAAGAAAAAGAAGAAAATAAAGCATGTTCATTGAGCAACCTGCCAAATGGTTACGGTGGTTATACCCCAACGCCCTGTGGCGAATGGATAGGAACGAGCGTTCTGTCTACCTGACTTTCGACGACGGTCCGATACCCAGTTCCACGCCTTTCATCCTCGACACACTGGCTGAATACAATGCCAAGGCTACATTCTTCATGGTGGGTGAGAACGTACTTCGCTATCATGATTTGTACAACCGCATCGTAGAGGAAGGCCATCAGATAGGCAATCACACCTTCAACCACATGGGGTCACTCAAGCATTGGGCACTGACCTATGGCATCAACATCCAGAAAGCCAACGAACTGATACACGCCCACCTTTTCCGCCCGCCCCATGGATGGATGCGATGGTCGGTATATTGGTGGCTATCCAGACGCTATCAAATCGTGATGTGGGATTTGGTGACCCGAGATTACTCCAAGTGGATGACGGCAGAAGATGTGTTGAGAAACGTCAAGCGATATGCCCGCAACGGCTCCATCATTACTTTTCACGATTCGACAAAGAGCATCGACAAGCTACGATACGCCCTACCAGAGGCCTTGAAATGGCTGAAAGAACAAGGATATGAATTCAAGACTTTCGAGTGAGTTGAAGGCTGAGGCATTAAACCTCGGCTTTTTTGCTTGCGGAATTGCACGCGCTGAAGCCGTTGACGACACCCACGCCAGTCATGTAAGGCAGTGGATTGACGAGGGACGACAGGCTGATATGGACTATATGCGCAACCATACCGACATGAGGCTGGACCCACGGCTGCTCATGAAAGGCGTGAAAAGCATCGTGTCGGTTGCCATGAACTATACACCAGCGCAGCACATTCCATCCGATCAACTACAGTTTGCAGCGTATGCTTACGGTGAAGACTATCACGACATTGTCAAGAAAAAGCTGAGACAGCTGGCATTGAAGTTTGGTTTCAAGGAATTGCGCATGCAAGATGAACCGAACAAGGAGGATGACGGCACTTATTTTCGGGCTTTCTGCGACTCTGCGCCTGTGCTAGAACGTTATTGGGCCACTCGTGCAGGACTGGGTTGGATTGGCCGTAACCACCAACTAATCATCCCAAAAGCTGGGAGCATGTTCTTCCTTGGCGAGCTGTTCTTGACCATTGAGTTAGACTATGATGAACCCATGCACAGCCGTTGTGGCAATTGTCATGCGTGCATTGATGCCTGCCCCACTGGCGCCATCACCATAGACGGGCCGCTCGACGCCAACAGATGCCTCTCCTACCAAACCATAGAGAATCGTGGAAACATCTCAAAAGATATCGCCGAGAAAATGGGAAATACCGTTTACGGCTGCGACCGTTGTCAGCAAGCATGCCCATGGAACCGCTTCTCCATGCCCAACAACACACCAGAGTTGCAACCGAAGCCAGAGTTCATGGCCATGACACGCGACAAGTGGATGCAGCTTTCAGAAGATGAATACCGCCAACTATTCAAAAAAAGTGCGGTAAAACGAGCAAAATACGAGGGACTGATGCGCAACATCCAAGCCATAGTTGACCTTTCGAAAGAACAAAAACAAGACCATTAAGACAGTAAGAACGATGAACTCACAAGAAAGAAAAGAACAATTACGAAATAGCAAACCATACCAGGCCATAAAACACATCACCATCTATCTAGACAATTACCACCTTGATGGTGTCGCTGGTTTGGTACCAGGAGGAATAGGTGACGCCGTGACCGCCTTATTCGGCGTGACACATGTCTACTTCGCCATGTTCAAGCTGCATTCAATTCCCCTCACCCTGGCAGTGTTGAACAACACTTTGCGTGACGTGCTGTTAGGACTGATTCCTTTCTACGTCGGCAATGTCATTGATTTTTTCCACCATTCTAACAAGAAGAACATGGTACTCATCGACGGATTCATCAATGACGACAAAGCCATCATCAAGGAAGTGAACAAACGGGCATTGCAAGCTGCGGTCTTCCTCGTATTCTTTATCATCGCCATTGCCATGATGATTGCCCTGCTGATATGGTTGGCAAAAACACTGGGAACAATGATTTTCAGTTAAAACTCCATACAAGCCTCAGCGAAAAGATGTTCCGCATACTTACCAAAATCCCCAAGACGACGTGTCGCCTTGGGGATTTTGACGTTTGATGAATGGCAGATGCCTAACAAGCAATACGTCTTATTGCATTTCATAAACCACATCCATGAGCTTACGGCCAAGACTTTCAGCCTCTTCCATTGTCGCAGCCTCGCTGTAAACACGAATGATAGGCTCCGTGTTGCTGGCTCGCAGGTGAACCCATTTGTCAGCGAAATCAATCTTGACGCCATCGATATCTGTCACCTTTTCATCCGCATACATTTCCTTGATACGATCCAAGATGGCACTGATGTCAGTCTCTGGTGTCAAGTCAATACGGTTTTTCGCCATGAAATAGTTGGGGTAAGACTTGCGAAGCTCACTCACTTTACAGCCTTTATGTGCCAAAGAAGAGAGGAAGAGGGCAATACCTACCAAGGCATCACGACCATAATGGCTCTCTGGATAAATCACTCCGCCATTGCCCTCACCACCGATTACGGCATTCGCCTCCTTCATCTTTGTGGTAACGTTCACTTCTCCAACGGCTGAAGCCATGTACTGTCCGCCTTGTTTCTCTGTAATATCACGCAGGGCACGTGTAGAACTGAGGTTTGAAACGGTGTTGCCAGGTGTATGACTCAACACATAGTCAGCCACACTAACCAGCGTATATTCCTCACCGAACATGATACCATCTTCACAGATAAACGCCAAGCGGTCTACATCCGGATCAACAACTATACCAAGGTCGTAGCCTCCTTTGGACATTTCCTGCATGATACCACCCAAATTCTTTTCCAATGGCTCTGGGTTGTGTGCAAAATCACCCGTGGGCTCACCGTTCAGAAGCGTGTATTCAACGCCCAATTCGTTCAACAGTTTTGGCAGAATGATGCCACCAACACTGTTGATACCATCCACGGCAACCTTGAAATGAGCTTTTTTGATGGCCTCCCGATCAACCAACTTCAGTGCCAACACACTCTCAATATGGCGCTGATCGAATGAAGCGTCTTCAGAATAATGCCCTAAATGATCTACATCCGCATAGATGAAATCTTCACTTTCAGCGATGTCGAGCACCTCGTTTCCTTCTGATTTTGTCAGAAATTCGCCTTCATGGTTGAGCAATTTCAGTGCATTCCATTGTCTTGGGTTATGACTGGCGGTGATGATTATGCCCCCAGCCGCCTGTGTCATACGCACAGCCAGCTCCGTTGTAGGCGTTGTAGCCAACCCAATGTTGATGACATCATAACCAATTCCCATCAACGTTCCACACACCACGTTCTTCACCATCTCACCTGAAATGCGCGCATCGCGTCCCACCACAATGGTATTGCTCTGCGACTTTCCACTTCTACGGATAAACGTAGCGTAAGCAGATGTGAACTTGACGATGTCCAATGGGTTCAACGTGTCGCCCGAACGACCTCCAATGGTACCCCGAATTCCTGAAATTGATTTGATTAACGTCATGATGTTTCCTGTTTAATGTTAGTTTTTATATCAAGTTGTTCACAGGTTTCTCTTACCTACCTCGTTGATATGTAATGTCATACAAACATGGATAAACGCTCTGTCGCGCATAGTTATGCCCACTGGTATGCGGAACTATCAACCGAACCTTCGCTATCTCGTCGCCTTCTTTGATGGGTCTGCCCACATGGATATAACTGAACGGAACCAGCCAACCTGCAGGAACCTCTGTTGTATTGAAAGCACTTGACATCACGCTCTCACCCTTTACAAACGAAGCCGTAAACGTTCCACTTGTATTACGAACCTTCATCTTATCCACCACGGCTGAATAAAACAGTACATCGTTCGAAAGTTGTAAGGAGTCGGTCATCAAGTTACGTTCCTTGAAACGACAAAGAACATCAACGGTCTCGCCATTTTCGATTTTCTCTCCCACTCCATTTCGAATAATCTGCATGTAAACGCCACTGCTGGAAATCAAGACAAACTCATTGCGTTGCACGTTAGTCGTGTAACCTTGCGACGCGAACGTCTCTTCAGAAATGACCTGCACGGCCGAATCGGCAATGTATTTGTTGATGGCACTGCGCTCCGCTGCCTTTTGATCCGCATAGGTCTTGTTGTCACGGCAAGATGCCAAAAAGCAGATGGACAACAAGGCAAATAGTGGAAATATAATTCTTTTCATCTTTTATGATATCTACAGTCATGTGCAAAGATAGTTAAAGTCGGGAAAACGACAAAAGAAAAGCTTTGCTTTTATAAATTATTGACGATAGGAACAAACTGCCGTGCGTAGGCTATTTTCGTTTTAACCGATCCTCATAATGTATGAAAGCCTGCCTAACCACCTTTTCAGCCTCGTCCAAAGAGCAATAAAGTCGACCACCACTGGCATTGACATGTCCTCCCCCATTGAAGAATTTGGCTGCCATCTCATTGCAAGGAAAGTCATCTACCGAACGCAGGCTCACCCACACAAGGTTGTCCTTACGGTCATCTTCACGCAATGAAACGGACAACTTCATGCCCTTGATGGAGAGCGGAACATTAACCAAGCCCTCTGCATCGCCTTTCACAAAATGGAAATCGCGCATGTCACTGCGGGAGATGGCAAAATAAGAGGCATGAAAATCCTCGAAGACATTTAGCTTTTGCGACATCATGTAGCCCCGCAACCGTATGGCCCACTGGCTGTAGTTGTTGTAAACATTGCGGTAAATTTTGTCCTTGTCGAATCCCTTTGTCAACAACTGACTGATGATGAAGAAGATGTCCGGACGGGACGAATTGTAGGTAAAGCCGCCCGTATCGGTCATCATGCCACAATAGATGGGCACGGCACCCTGGCACGTCATCCGTTCAAAGCCACCCAACTGCCATATTATGCGAAAGATTAGTTCGCCGGTGCTGCTGGCATCGGTTCGGGAAATGGATAAAACCGTATCCATGTCGGCGTTGGTGTGATGGTCTACCATCACTCTTTTGGCAGAACTTGCTTCCAGTACGGATTGCATTTCGTCTACCCTCCCGGTGCTGCCAAAGTCGAGACAAAACACCAAGTCGGCCTTCTGAAACAGTTGCTTCACTTCCTCCTGATGCTTGTCATACCGTACAATACGGTCGCTGTTGGGCAACCATCGCAAGAAATCGGGATAAGCATCGGGCATTACGACAGTGGGCTGCTTGCCACACTGGCTTTTCAGATAATCGCACCAAGCCAACGAAGAGCCCAACGCATCGCCGTCGGGCGACTTGTGTCCGCAGATAATAATATGTTGAGCATCAGCTATTAGCTGCCGCAGCAGTTCCAACTCTTCTGGTGCTAAAATGTCTATGTTCATGTAACGAATGTACGTTGAGAATATCACCGTTTTCAAGTTGGTGGCTGTTTGGCACAAAGGCAATCACCCACCAACTTAAAAACGCAATAACTCAAAAACCTCAAAAACTTATAAACTCAAAAACTCATCCCTCAGAATAACTGATTAGGATATACGTCTTGGTCAACCAGCGATTGAATTCTGTCCACCGTATCCTGACGGTCTGCTGCATAAGTAACGCCAAACCACTTGCTGGTAGTGTCAAGCACCTTCACGGTAGCCGTTCCCTCTTGAATCAACTTATTAACCATCAACGGAATGAAGAACTCTGCCTTGAGGTTCTCCATGTTCTTCGGATCAGAGAGAAACTCCTTGAAATAAGCATCGCTATACTTAAAATAATCGGGTGTAAAGCCCCACATGTTCATCGATACGGGCGTGTTGTCGTCTACAGCCACCCATTCGCCTTGCTCATCTTTGTAACATACGGCTCCGTTAACGCGCATGATTTCGGTACGTTCTACAACGGTGGTCAGGTTGCCTTGTTCGTTCTTTTCGCAAATACCACGAGCCACGGTTCCATTCTCCGACAACGTATTGCCTACGCGGAAGCCCACCATGGCATAGTTGTTCTTTGAGCCTTCTGGAAGGTTGGCTAAGAACTTTCCCATCACCATGAATGCATCACGATTGTAGAAGTCGTCACAATTGATGACACAAAACGGTTCGTTAATCAAATCTTCAGCCATCATCACGGCATGGTTGGTACCCCATGGCTTTTCTCTTCCTTCAGGAACGGTAAAACCTTCCGGCAATTTGTCGATGGCCTGGAAACACACTTCGGCAGGAATATGTCCTGCATATTTAGACAACACTTTCTCTCTGAACTCGTCTTCAAAGTCCTTTCTGATGACAAATACAATTTTTCCGAAACCTGCTTTGATGGCGTCATAGATAGAATAGTCCATGATGGTTTCCCCGTTAGGACCCAAACCGTCAAGTTGTTTCAATCCTCCATAACGGCTACCCATGCCGGCAGCAAGCAGTAATAATGTTGGTTTCATAATCAATTTTATTTTAATGATAATCAATGTTCAAATCAGTAGAGATTCAACAGGCGATGCCTATCTTTGGCAAAGATAGTGCGAGCCGAAGACAAAGGAAACTTGTTTACTTTGTTGAGGTGCAGCCTATCTTATGCAAAGGTAATAAAAAACGATTAATAGCCACAAGAAATCACATTCTTTTATCCTATGTTGAAGCTATGACCTGCTGAAATAAAACCTCTCTCCATCGCAAAACAAATCACAGACAGACAGGCAGAAACACGGGATTCCGAGAAGTCTTTATCGGCCAATTTGACACAATAAAACCGCCACATTGGCGCATCACTATACAAAGGCACACCTTTTGGACATCATGAAGCAGTTAAAGAAAAAATTAAAAAAGAAAGGAAAAAAGGATTATGACATTCGATAAATTTACAATTAAAGCACAAGAAACCGTTCAAGAGGCTGTGAACCTGGCACAAAACGCTGGGCAACAGACCATAGAACCCATTCACTTGCTGCTCGCCCTGCTGAATAAAGGGAAAGATGTGACAACGTTTATTTTTCAAAAGTTAGGCGTTAATCCTTCTCAGATAGGGGCATTGGCGCAGAGCGAGATTGAACATTTGCCCAAGGTATCTGGCGGACAACCCTACCTGAGCAATGACACCGACAAGGTTTTGCAAAAGACCATGGATCTGTCACAACGCTTTGGCGACCAGTTCGTGAGCCTCGAACCCATGTTGCTGGCTTTGCTAACGGTTAATTCTTCGGCCAGCCGTATCCTCAAGGATGCAGGCTGTACGGAAAAAGACATGACCAAAGCCATCGATGAGTTGCGACAAGGCTCGAAGGTACAGAGCCAGAGTGGCGACGAAAACTATCAGGCGCTTGATAAGTATGCCAAGAACCTGGTGCAGGAAGCTCGTGCCGGAAAGTTGGATCCCGTTATCGGACGGGATGAGGAGATACGCCGCGTGCTCCAGATATTGAGCCGCCGTACCAAGAACAACCCTATATTAATAGGTGAGCCGGGTACGGGTAAGACCGCCATTGTGGAGGGCTTGGCCGGACGTATCGTACGAGGTGACGTGCCCGAGAACTTAAAGAACAAGCAGATCTACTCACTGGACATGGGTGCATTGGTGGCCGGAGCCAAGTACAAGGGCGAGTTTGAAGAACGTCTGAAAAGCGTCATCAAGGAAGTGACTCACGCCGAGGGCGAAATCATCCTCTTTATCGACGAGATTCACACCTTGGTGGGTGCAGGTGGTGGCGAAGGTGCCATGGATGCCGCCAACATTCTGAAGCCGGCCTTGGCGCGTGGCGAATTGCGGGCCATCGGTGCCACCACGCTCAACGAATATCAGAAATATTTCGAGAAAGACAAGGCACTGGAAAGGCGATTCCAAACCGTGATGGTGGACGAACCTGATGAGTTGAGTGCCATCTCCATCCTCCGCGGACTGAAAGAGCGGTACGAGAACCATCACAAAGTGAGGATTCAGGACGACGCTTGTATTGCTGCCGTAACACTGTCAGAGCGATACATCAGCAACCGATTCTTGCCAGATAAGGCCATTGACCTGATGGACGAGGCCGCCGCGAAACTGCGTATGGAACGCGACTCGGTACCGGAGGAGTTGGACGAGATTACCCGTAAGCTCAAACAATTGGAGATTGAGCGCGAAGCCATCAAGCGAGAAAACGACGAGGTGAAGATCAAACAACTCGACAAAGACATCGCCGAACTGCATGAGGAGGAACAGTCGTTCCGGGCTAAGTGGGAAAGCGAGAAGAACTTGGTGAACAAGATACAGCAGGACAAGCAGGAGATGGAGAACCTGCGGTTTGAAGCTGACCGCGCCGAACGTGAGGGCAACTACGAACGGGTGGCCAAGATAAGGTATGGAGAGCTGAAAAGTCTGCAAGACGACATCGACAATATCAAGCTGCAACTGAAGGCCACACAGGGCGGAGAAGCCATGGTGCGCGAGGAGGTGACGGCAGATGACATCGCTGAAGTGGTGAGCCGATGGACTGGCATTCCCGTCACACGCATGCTGCAAAGCGAAAAGGACAAGCTCTTGCATCTGGAAATCGAACTGCACAAACGGGTGATAGGCCAAGATGAGGCCATCACAGCCGTGAGCGACGCGGTGCGCCGCAGTCGGGCCGGATTGCATGATCCGAAACGGCCTATCGCCTCATTCATCTTCTTAGGAACCACCGGCGTGGGTAAGACCGAGCTGGCCAAGGCACTGGCTGAATATCTTTTCAACGACGAAAGCATGATGACGCGTATCGACATGAGCGAGTATCAGGAAAAGTTCAGCGTGTCACGGCTCATCGGAGCACCTCCCGGATATGTAGGATATGACGAGGGTGGACAGCTAACCGAGGCCGTCAGGCGCAAGCCTTACAGCGTCATCTTGTTCGACGAGATAGAGAAGGCCCATCCAGACGTGTTCAACATCCTGCTGCAAATGCTGGACGACGGTAGGCTTACCGACAACAAGGGACGCACGGTGAACTTCAAGAACACCATCATCATCATGACCTCTAACCTGGGTAGCCAATACATCCAAGAGCAAATGGCTGGCATCGACGCACACAACCGTGAGGACAAGTTGAGAGAAACCAAGCATACGGTCATGGAAATGCTCAAGAAGACCATTCGTCCAGAGTTTCTCAACCGTATCGATGAGACCATCATGTTCTTGCCACTGACCCGGACTGAGATTGACAGCGTGGTGAAATTGCAAATGAACGGCGTGAAGAAAATGCTGTCGGAACAAGGCTTTACCTTGGAATGGACACCCAATGCCATCGACTTCCTTGGCAAGGTGGGATATGATCCCGAGTTCGGTGCCCGTCCAGTGAAGCGCGCCATCCAACGCTATGTCTTGAACGACCTGTCCAAGAAGCTGCTGGCCGGCGACGTGATGAACGACAAACCCATCATCATCGATGCCGATGACCATGGACTGACGTTCAGAAATTAATGACGCACGGCGGGCCTTTGCCAGCTGCACTGCATCCGCCAGAGCATGCAGAGCGCAGGTACAGCTGCACGGCCGGCATGTCATAAAAACCTATCATTGGGGTATGTCCGTAAGGATGTACCCCATTTTTGTTTGACGAAGCATGGTAGGGCTATCACCCTAAATGTCCTATTTTTTGATTGTTTTTAGCCCCTAAAACGACCTTTCAAAACTTTCAATCTGGAAAAAAACGATAGGCCTACAGGATGCACGCAGGCACTAATTTGACAAGTAAAAAACACCTTTTTCACTTAAAGCAATGAGATGAGCCGGCAAGAGACATCACTTTGAGGTCCAATTTATATGCCTTTGCACAACAAAAGCATGCTAATAACCGGCTTAAAACAACGCTTTTGGCTCCCAAAGGACACCAACAACGGGCGCATCTTGGAACCAATACAAACAACAAGCTGTATATCAACAACATACAAACCTCTCCATATTCAGCGTATTTACGCATGGATGCAAGTTTGTTTGTCTACACGCAAATTATCAGCAGGATGGTTGTCAAAATAATTTTCAGTGTATTGATAAAAGAACAACCAATCTTAAACATTCACGTTCAGGTTGATATTGAATCTCAGTTGCCGATACTACTTGTTTGATGGATGTCATCATGTGAGCAGTACATTACCCAATTCATTGACGAGATTTTCAGAGAATTGCTTGCATATCTCAAGTATTTTGACGAATTTTGTATAAAGGTTGTACAT